>CAYQTF010000017.1:0-28618 GCA_964420345.1 uncultured Flavobacteriaceae bacterium | reverse complement strand
TTCTACCAACCATCTAAGTTTTTTGTTTATAAGAATTTGTTCCGAGAAATAATTACTCAATAACGGTTGTTATTTTTATTAAAATAACAACCTTAGCATAAATGCGTCTTGTTGTTAAAAATGGCGCATTTCTTCTGTGAAAAAATAAAATAACACGAAAATAATTAGAAATATACGTTAAAAAATGTGATGAAATTATATGAAAATGAAAATCTTGAAAAATTTATTTTTTCAATTTATTTGAACTATGAATAATGCGAGTTAAAAGGATTGTTATTTTATTGTACATTTACATATTAAAATTTAAAATTATGAGAAGAAGAGGGAATTTAAAAATAAGATTACTATTTGGTGCAGCAATTGTCATTTTTGCTTTAGTAAGAAAGTGTAATCAACAAGAAGTAAATCCATATACAGGTAAAAAGCAAACTATAAATATGACAACCGATCAAGAAATTGCTATTGGTTTACAATCTGCGCCAAGTATGGCGCAACAGCATGGTGGTTTATATCCTGATCAAAAAGCACAAGATATTGTGGATCGTGTTGGTAAACGATTAGTTGAATCGAGCATTGGTAGAAAAACACCTTATCGCTATGAGTTTCATTTATTACGAGATCCAAATACGATTAATGCTTTTGCGTTGCCTGGCGGACAAATATTTATCACTTATGCTTTATATTCTAAATTAGAAAATGAAGACCAATTAGCAGGTGTTTTAGGGCATGAAATCGGCCATGTTTTAGGAAAGCATTCTGCCGAAAGAATTGCAGAAAGCGGTTTTTGGAAAACTATTTCTATGGGCGCAAGTGTTGGTGCTGATATGGGTGGCGTTGCTAGTCAGATAGCAAACTCGACTTTACTTAAAAATGGTAGAGGTGATGAACTAGAGTCTGATGAATTAGGTGTGCGATTTATGATAGATGCTGGTTATAGACCAGAAGAAATGATTGGCGTTATGAAAATATTAAAAGCAGCAAGTAGTGGCAACCGAGTGCCAGAGCATAAATCTTCGCATCCAGATCCTGAAAATAGAATTGAAAACATTAAAGCGGCGATTAGAAAATATCGAAAATAAAAAAAGTACAAAAATGTTTTGAAAAACATCTTTACAACCCTGCTAGAGTTCAAAACTCTAGCAGGGTTTGTTTTTTTACAAAAAAACAACGCAACCTTTTTTAAAACTATAGTCTGTTAAGTAAACAAACTCAAAATGAAAACAATCCAATTATTAGTATTTGTTAGTTTATTTGCAATTTTTTTTTCTTGCAATACAGAATCTATAGAAACCGCATTATTTGCAGTTCCAAAATATAAATCGCTTAATGAAATTAGAAATAATGTGCAAATAGAATCAGCAAGAAGTACAGAATCTGATGGTAAAATTTATGTAACCTCAAAGTACCTTTTTTACATTGCTCAAGAAGAAGGTGTACATGTTTTTGATAATCAAAACCCATCAAACCCACAAAATATTGCATTTATTAGAATTGATGGCGTGCATGATATTGCAGTGAAAGGCAACTATTTATATGCTGATAATTTTAGAGATTTATTAGTTTTTGATATTACTCAAATAAATAATATTACATTAGAACAAACATTAGAAAACGCCATAAATTTCAATCCTATTTATCCAAATCAAGCCGAGTTTTACGACTATGAAGTTCAACCAAATGAAGGTGATATTTTAGTTGGATATGATTTAGAATACAAAGAAAAACCAGATTATGAAGATTCAATTTTAGAAGACGGTGATATTTTTAATGATGTAAGTGCTTTAGGCAACGTTGGTGTTGGTGGTTCTTATGCAAAATTTCAAATAAAAAACAATGCACTTTACACTTTAGATGATTGGAAACTAAATATTTTTAATATTACTACACCAACCGAAACCTTTTTTGATCATTATTTATATCTTAATAATTGGTTCGGTAATGGTATTTTAGAAACTTTATTTATTCAAAAAAATTATTTATTTGTTGGCGCAACTGACGGCATGTATATTGTAGATATTTTAGATGAATTTAATCCGCAATTTGTATCACAATTTACACATGGTTTGGCTTGCGACCCTGTAGTTGTTAATCAAAACACGGCTTATATTACCATAAGGGCAAATACCACTTGTTGGGGTACTGAAATCGAAAGTCAAATTAACGTAATTGATATAAGTAATATTAATAACCCAATACTTTCTTCTACTTATTTAATTGATGAACCTTACGGATTAGGTTATCACAACAACACGCTTTATGTTTGTAGCGATTTAAATAAATTAAATATTTTTGACGCTTCGACCGATGATTTACAATTAGAAAACACATATAATATTAATGTAAAAGATGTAATTCCGTTAGATACACATTTAATAGTTGTTGGTAATCAAAAAATAATTCAATTTAGTTATGAGTCTGATTTTGAGTTAAATGTAATTAGTGAAATTAATTTTTAAACTTGTAAATCATGAAAAAAATATTTTTAATTTTAAGTCTATTAATTTTTAGCACTTCATGTAATAACGATGATGATAACAATGTAAATACAAATCCGTTAAACGGCAAATGGTTTATAGATAGTATTTCTTGTTTTTGTAGTGATACTGGTGATTTTAAAGAAGAATATATTTTATGGGATATTAATACAATAAATAACACCATAAATATTATAAATTACTTTTCAACGGAATTATTATATTCGCCACCAACAGGATTATATAATTATACAAAAATAGATAATACCATTACAATAAATTATGAAGGCAATAATTTATTTTTTAATTTTAATTTTGATAATGATAAATTAATATTATCAGATCAACCAGAATTAGATGGTCCTTTAATTATACTTACACAAAAAGAAACAGAATGTATTGATAATCCGTTATTAGATTACCAATGGTTAGCAGATATTAAGTTTATGTTAGAAGTAAATGCCAATCCTTTAGGTTCTCAAATAATTCAGTATATTTATAATGATGAATGTGTTTATTTAGTTGCAATTATGGAATGTTGTGATTTTATTAGTACTCTTTACAATGAATTAGGTGAAGTTATTTGTGAATTTGACGGAATTATAGGTTTAAATACTTGCCCAGATTTTTTTGATACTGCAATAAATAAACAAATACTATTTAATAACGTTCAAGATTAAAATCATGAAAAAAGTAATCTTAATTCTTGGTATTATTATCGCATTTAATTCTTGTAATAGTGATGATGACCAAAACATAATAAACTGTGGTTTGCTTAAAACAGGATTGATAAATGTCAATTCAGAATTGCTAAATACAGAAATTAATAAATTAACACAAGATTTACAGCCAATCTCAACTGCAAATGATGTGCTTGGTCATTCAGAAAATTTAGATGAATTAATAAATAGATTAAACACAAATTGTAATGAAATAACAGTATCAAAAATATGTTATGCGTGTATAGACACATTAATTTTGCAATCAGAAATTAAATTTATACTTGATTCTATCGGTATTCAAATTGAAAGAACTGTTGATATTTTAACGTCAGAAAACGATGTTTTAATTTCAATTAGAATACATACTATTAATTAAATTTTAAAAGTAAAAACGAATAAAAATGAAAAATAAATTAAACTATTATACATTGTTTTTACTTTATTTATTTCTTATTGAATTTAATTTGTTTGCTCAAGATAATTCGAAATGGAGTGTAGGTTTAGAATATACAATAGATAATCAAACTGGGTCAGAAATATTAAATATAAATGAATTTTCAGATAGGTATTTAATCAATTTCGATAAAGATAATTATAAATTTGGTATTGTTTTGAATTATAATTTTGATAAAAATATTTTTATATCGTCTGGTATTTTATATGCTAATAAAGATTTTACAGGCAATTTTATTTGTGTAACTTGCCCTATTTGTCCAGTATGTGATATAGAATTTTTAAAAAAAGGTAAGCAAAGATTTTTAAGCATCCCAATTTCAATAAGTAAACAGTTTTTACAAACTAAAATTAAACCATCTATTGAATTAGGAGTTTACAATAATATTGAATTAGAAAATGATTTAAAAAGTTATAGTAAACATTATTTTTTAGAAGGATTTGTTGGTGTAAATACTAATTATAATTTCACTAAAAACTTAAATGCTAAATTAGGATTTAGATATCAAACTTCATTATCAAATTTATATTCTACCGATGATTTTAAATTCAAAACAACTAGTACTTATCTGAATATCAATTATTTAATTAAAAATAAGAAAATGAAATTATAAACTTGAATCAACTAGACCTAATATACAAGTGCAAAGAAAATAATAGAAAAGCACAAGGTGAATTGTATCAACTTTATAAAGATACATTGTTTGTTCTTTGCTTAAAATATTGCAAAAACACCAAAGATGCCGAAGATGTTTTACAAGATAGTTTTGTTACAATTTTCCAAAATATAAATAAATATACTGCAAAAGGTTCTTTTGAAGGTTGGTTAAAACGCATTACCATAAATAAAGCGATTGATAAATACCATCAAACAAAAGCAAAACACCTACCCATTATTGAAGAAATTACCGAAGATGTGTTTTTAGAAGAAAACACTAATGAATTTTCCTTAGATTATTTGTTAGAATGTATTCAACAATTACCAAACCGATACAGATTAGTTTTTAATTTATACGAATTAGATGATTATTCGCATAAAGAAATTTCTGAAATGTTAAATATTTCAGTTGGTACATCAAAATCAAATTTGCATAGAGCAAAAAAAATATTAAAAGAAAAGTTAAGTAAAAACAAAATAGAGAATTATGGATGAGTATAAAGACATTGGTAAGACTTTTAAAAAAGGGTTAAGCGAGTTTCAGAAATCACCAGACGCTAAAGTTTGGGATAAAATTGTTGCGGAATTAGACAAGAAAGAAGAGAAGAAAAAACCATTAGTAATTTGGTGGAAATTAGGTGGTATTGCAGCTGCAATATTATTGCTTGTTGGGATTGGTTATAAAATAATCACTAATAAAAACAGATTAAATAACCAACAAATTATTACTAAAAGCAAACCGTTAGATGGTTTTAAAAGCAATATTATAACTAAAACAGACGCTACTAATTTGGTAGATACGTTACAAGTTGATAAAATACTAAATTTTGAAAATGTTTTAGTAAAAAATAAGATTAAAGAAGAAAAATTAGAAATAAAAAATCGTATTAAAAAAAAATCTAAAGGTTTTCAAAAAAAGACAATTCAATTAAACGAATTAATAGTCACTAATAAAAAAGAAAATGTTATTATTTTAAGCGAATCAATAACAAACAACAGTAAGATAATTTCAAATAATACACTAGATACTAAAAAGAAAATAAGTAGTGTTATTATAGACAAAAAAGAAGTTATAAAATTAAAGGAAATCGAAATAACTAAAAATAAAGAAGTCCTAAAAAATAAAGAAAACGAAAATGAATTAATTGCGATTGAAGATGAATTTGATGTAATAAACAAAGAGGAAAAACAAAACAAAAAATGGGAAGTTTCTATTAAGGGCGCACCCGTTTTTTACAGTTCATTATCCAAAGGTTCTTCTTTAGGCAATGACTTAGATAGTAATTCTACAAGTGGCGATGTGACATATAGTTTTGGTATTTCGGTTAGTTACCCGATAAGTAAAAAAATGAAAATAAGAACAGGTATTAATAATGTTGATTTAGCGTATAAAACCGAACAAGTTTCTACTGTTTCTGTTTTAAATGCTCAATCGTTAAGCAATAATGGATTAGAGTCTTTTTTTGTTAATGATGTAGCAGAATTAGGTTTAGGTATTTTAGATGAAAATATAGATTTAACTCAAGAAATTAATTATTTTGAAATACCGTTAGAAATAAAATATACAATTTTAGATAAAAAACTAAATATAGAAACAATAACAGGTTTTAGCACATTGTTATTAAATAATAATTCAATTACTATAAATAACGAAACGAATATTGGTTCTGTAAATAATTTAAAAAAAATAAGTTTTACAGGTAATTTAGGCTTAGGTTTTAATTATAAACTTAGTAAAAAATTACATTTTAATTTAGAACCAAGTATGAAAATTCAGTTTAATACTTATAAAGATAATGTAGATTACAAACCCTATTTCTTAGGAGTTTATTCAGGGTTTTCTTATCAGTTTTAATATTTATTTGTACATTTGGTAAATAAATGGATATAATTATGAGTACTTTAGAAATAAAACAAGAATTGCATAAAATTATTGATAATAGCGATGACGTTTTTGTTAAAAAAATATACCAATTATCATTGCAACATCAGCATCAATTAGAAATGGATAAAATGATTTTAGAAGGCGAAGAAGATATTAAAAATGGTGATGTACTAACTACTAAAGAATTAAAACAGTCTTTAAAAAATTGGAGAGAAAAATTAAAACTATAAAATATACTAAAAGAGCAGAAAAAGATTTTTTTGAACTTGAACAATTCAACATTGAATTGTATGGAATAATTAAAAGCGAAGAAATAACAGATAAAATTATTGATAAAATTAGCATTTTAGAAAATTCAAATGCAGATTTAACTAAAATTGGTACAATTGATTCTAATTTTAGGCATTTAAAAGGAACATACCGAAAACTCATAGTTAAGCATTGTAAAATAACGTATCGTGTAGGGAAATCAAACATATATATTGTCCGAGTTTTTGACACAAGACAAAATCCTATTAAAAACAAATAAATTAACTACAATTTAGTAATTTTGTTTTTTAATTAAAAATGCAAAAAAAAACAATTCTTATAATTTTAGATGGTTGGGGAATTACCCAAAACCCAAAAGTATCTGCAATTTACCAAGCAAAAACATCTTATTTTGATTCGCTTTTAGAAAAATATCCAAACGCAAGTTTACGAACCGATGGTTTACATGTTGGTTTGCCAGAAGGTCAAATGGGAAATTCTGAAGTTGGACACATGAATCTTGGTGCAGGAAGAATTGTATTTCAGAATTTAGTAAAAATCAATAAAGCAGTTGCAAATAAAACGTTAGATACCGAAAAAGAAGTTTTGAATGCTTTTAATTATGCTAAAAAAAACAACAAAAACGTACATTTTATTGGTCTAGTTTCTAATGGCGGCATTCACTCGCATATAGATCATTTAAAAGGTTTGTTGCGTTCGGCAAAAACCAATAAAGTTGAAAATGTTTTTGTGCATGCTTTTACCGATGGTCGTGATTGTGATCCAAAATCAGGAATTAACTTCATTAAAGATTTGGAAAATACCTTGCAAAAAACCACAGGTAAATTAGCAAGTGTTGTCGGTCGTTATTACGCAATGGATCGTGATAAACGTTGGGAACGTATTAAATTAGCGTATGATTTATTGGTTAAAGGTAAAGGTTTAAAGGTAAAAGATGAAAGTTTGACTTCGGCGATTCAAAAAAGTTATGATAGCGATGTCTCGGATGAATTTATCAAACCAATAATTAAAGTGGATGATAACAACAATCCAATTGCTACAATTAAAAAAGGCGATGTTGTTATTTATTTTAATTTTAGAACCGATCGAGGTCGTGAATTAACACAAGTTTTATCTCAAGAAAATTTCTCGAATTTTAGCATGAAAAAATTACCATTACATTTTGTTACCATGGTAAGTTATAAAGAAACTTTTACAGGAATAAAAAATATTTATAAAACCGATAATTTAGAAAATACGCTAGGCGAAGTTTTAGAAAAAAACAACAAAAAGCAAATCAGAATTGCAGAAACCGAAAAATATCCGCACGTAACATTCTTCTTTTCTGGCGGAAGAGAAAAAAAATTTATTGGTGAAAAACGCATACTTTGTCCATCACCAAAAGTAGCAACTTACGATTTGCAACCAGAAATGAGTGCACACGATATTAAAGATGCAATTATACCAGAACTTAAAAAACAAGAAACCGATTTCATTTGCCTTAACTTTGCTAACACAGATATGGTTGGTCATACAGGTGATTTTAAAGCAACAATGCTAGCCGCAGAAACGGTTGATAATTGTTTAAAAGAAGTTGTAGAAACTGCTTTAAAAAATAATTACACAAGTATCATCATCGCAGATCACGGTAATAGTGAAAAAATGATTAATGAAGACGGTTCGCCAAATACAGCGCATACAACATATCCTGTGTCAATTATTTTAGTAGATAAAGATATTAAGAAAATAAAAGACGGAGTTTTAGCAAATATTGCTCCAACAGTTTTAAATTTGCTTGGTATTGAGAAACCAAACGAAATGAATATGAAATCATTAATTAACGATTAAACAGTTAAACAAATAACCAAATAAACATTACAAAAAAATGCTACCAAAAAACACAAAAATAGTTCATCCTTTTACGATATAATTTTTTTTTTGAATTTAAAAATATGAACCCATTAAGTCAAAAAATAGCATTATTAATTGAAAACGCAAAATTACAAGTTGCCAAATCAATTAATATGGCAATGGTTTTGTCATATTATAATATAGGGAAGTTAATTATTGAAAACATTCAAGAAGGTGAAAAACGTGCAAAATATGGTAAAAAAGTATTGCAATTAATTTCTCTTGAAATTACAAAAAAATTTGGTAGAGGTTTTTCTGTTCAAAATTTAGAGCGAATGCGGAATTTTTATCAAATTTATTCAAATTCCTCAAACACTTTGAGGAATTCTAAAGTGTATAAAAATTCCTCAAACGCTTTGAGGATTTCAATAAACAAAAATGAACCATTAGTTTTACTGCCATTAAGTTGGTCTCATTATTTATTTTTAATCAGAATTAAAAGTGAAAAAGAAAGACAATTTTATGAAATTGAAGCTTATACAAACCAATGGATTTTAAGTGAATTAGAAAGACAATATAATTCAGGATTATTCGAAAGACTTAGTTTAAGTAAAAATAAAACAAACGTTTTAAAACTTTCCCAAGAAGGACAAATTATTAAAACACCACAAGATATAATAAAAGACCCTTTAATACTTGAATTTTTAGGTCTTGAAGAAAAAACTTCTTATTCAGAAACTGATCTAGAAACCGCAATTATTAATAGAATTGAATTTTTTATGTTAGAACTCGGTAAAGGTTTCTTTTTTGGCGGAAGACAAGTGCGATTTACATTTGATGAAGAACATTTTTTTATAGATTTAGTTTTTTACAATAGATTATTACAATGTTTTGTGCTTATTGATTTGAAAATAGGAAAGTTAAAACATCAAGATATCGGGCAAATGCAAATGTATATTAACTATTATGATCGTTTTGTGAAAAAAGAAAACGAAAACCCAACCATAGGTATTATTATTTGTAAAGACAAAAAAGACGCAATAATAGAAATTACATTACCAAAAAATAACACACAATTATTTGCAACAAAATACCAAACTATTTTACCAAGTAAAGAACAATTAAAGCAGTTAATTGAGAAAAATAAATGATGGCGTTTTAGCAAATATCGCTCCAACAGTTTTACATTTGCCTGGTGTTGAAAAGCCAAACGAAATGAATATGGAATCACTTATCTAAAATAATTATAAATGCTTAATTTTGAATGTTGAATTTCCAAATAAACGAATAAACAAATAAACGAATAAACATTACAAAAAAATGCTACCAAAAAACACAAAAATACTAGCCATAGATTTTGACGGAACCATTGTAGAAGACGCATATCCTAAAATTGGTAAACCAATGCTTTTTGCTTTTGAAACTATGAAACAATTACAAAATCAAGGACACAGATTAATTTTATGGACGTATAGAAGTGGTAGAAAACTACAAGAAGCAGTAGATTTTTGTTCAAAAAACGGTATTGAATTTTATGCAGTAAATAAAAGTTATCCAGAAGAAACTCTAGATAATTCGATAAGTAGAAAAATACACGCAGATATTTTTATAGACGATCGTAATTTTGGCGATTTGCCAGATTGGGGTAAAATTTATAATACCATTTTAGAAGATGCACCTAAATTACAAACTAAGAAAAAAGGTTGGTTTGGGTTTTGATTTTAAAAAAGATATGTAACTATTATTTTAAAGGTTTTTCAAAAGTAATAACCAATTCCTTTGCTTTATTATATAACAAAAACTGATTATCTATTACATCATAAGAAGTTACAGTTGCTAATTTCTGCATAAATTCTTTTTCTATTTTCATATTGCCACAAAACATTTTTGTTGCAACAATATTGGTGAATTTTAGTTGATTGCCATCTTTAATTAGTGTACCATTATAATTATTACAACCAGCATTACCTGAAATAGTATTTTTTTCGAAATCAAATAATAATGTTGGTTTTACTTTTAATTCGAGCTTTGATTTTTCCATTTTGGTAACTTCAAAATTAGATCCTAATTCCATACTATTTTTTTGAGTAGTACTTTTTGTTGTTTTGCAAGATAATCCTATTATTAGAATTGTTAAAAAAATGTATTTCATGATATTGTTTTTTAATTTGTTAATTTAGTCGAACTAATCCCGCTTTTTTAGTGGGATATTGGTTTAATACCTTTTATTTCATTAAGTGTGCCAAAGTTAAATTTTACGTTCAATAACGTAATTAACCATTTTTATTAGAGCTTCTTTATATTCAGATTTTGGATATTTGTTTAAAATAGTAAGTGCTTGTTCTTGATAATCTTTCATTTTAGAAGTAGTATATTCTATGCCACCTTTTTCTTTTACAAAAGCAATCACTTCTTTTACGCGTGTTTTATTTTTATTATGGTTTTTAACGGAATTGATTAACCATTTCCGTTCGCTTTTATCACAATTATTTAAAGTATAAATTAATGGTAAAGTCATTTTTTGTTCTTTTATATCTATGCCAGTTGGTTTGCCTATTTTAGCATCGGTATAATCAAATAAATCATCTTTTATCTGAAAAGCAATACCAATAAGTTCTCCAAATGTGCGTAGCAATTTCACTTCTTCTTCATTTGCATCTACAGATGCAGCACCAATTGCTGTACAAGATGCAATTAAAGTTGCGGTTTTTTTACGAATAATTTCAAAATAAATTTCTTCGGTAATATCTAATTTCCTTGCTTTTTCTATTTGTAATAATTCGCCTTCTGCCATTTCCTTTAAAGTAATCGAAATTAACTTAAGCAAATCAAAATCGTCATTTTCAATAGATAACAACATACTTTTAGAAAGTAAATAATCTCCAAAAAGAACAGCAATTTTGTTTTTCCAAAGTGCATTTAAAGAGAAAAAGTCTCGTCTGCGATTACTATCATCTACAATGTCGTCGTGTACTAAACTTGCGGTATGAATGAGTTCGATTAAAGATGCGCCACGATATGTTTTTTCTGTAAAATTACCATCGGAAACCATTTTAGCAACTAAAAATATAAACATTGGTCGCATTTGTTTTCCTTTACGTCTAACGATATACTGCGTAATTCTATTAACAAGTGCAACATTAGAACGCATAGATTCTTTGAATTTATCTTCAAAGAGATCCATTTCTTTTTTAATGGGTTGCTTTATTTGTTCAACTATTTTCAATTATTGAATACTAATTTTTTTATAGATTATATTAGAATCACTTTCGATTTTAACAAAATAAATACCACTAGTTAAATGCGCAACATCAACTTGATTTATATTTTCATTATTAGAATACATTATTTTTCCATTTATATCATAAAGTTGTATTGAATTAATAGTAGTTTCCGATTGAATAGTAAATATACCATTGTTAGGGTTTGGAATAATTGTAATATTATTTAATTCATAATCATCTAAACTTGCCCCATTATTATTGTAAGAAAAATTAAAAGCATCTAATTCGCCAAAGCGTGGTAAAGATTCTGTTTTATTTTGATTGTCTTCCGCATAAATATAATATGCAACGTCATTATTGCCCGATAATGCAGGAATATTTGCAGTGTAAATACTTCCGCTAGTATTGGTCATATTCACTTCTATCCAAGCATCATTATTTTGATTATAAAACAATGTAACTTCTGAAACATTTGTTTGGTCTGAATACGAATATACATTTGCTTCTATTGTAAAATTTTCTTGAGAATCCACTTCATCAAATAAAGGAAAATGTTTTATAAACAGCATTTCTCTATCTGGTATGCCATGCGTTCTACAATGTAACGCATCTGTATTATACCAAAAATTATAATCAACACCAATAATTTCGTAACCTGGCATATTATTTTCGTAAACCTCTAAAGCAGCAGCATCTAAATTGGAACCAGTTTGAGGCACAAAAATTTTATTGTTTAAAAACAAGGAATTCACATACGGATTTACATCAAAATCGTTATAAGTCGCTGCTTGTAATCTTATTACTTCATACGGATAACCCCAAGCGCAATCTATATTTGCAAAATAGTCTGCGACAAATTCATAATCATCATATCTATAATCTGATGTTGGTACTTCGGTAATTAATATTTTATCTACATCTAAAAATTTCCCCCAACAATCTATGTGCTTAATATATTCATCTATAGGGTCAATAGTAACGTGGTAATTTTCAATACCTAAATAGTCTAACATTTTTTGATCTATTTCGGCATGTGTTTTGTCTGTATTTTCTTCCCAAACTAAATCGGTAGAAACGGCAACACCATAACCATCGCACATTATATTTCCGCCAGTATGTGTTAGACCCATACCGTATAAATCAATTCCTAAATCGTTTGCTAACAAAATTGGTACATCATCATCGTTTGGTCTTGGTCTGTTATACGGAAAGTTAATAATTGCAACTTCTTCGTTATCTACAGTAACATACCAAGGACTATAATCTCTTGTCCAATGTGAATCTGGATTTTGATACACAAAATCACAACGACTCAGATCAATGCCGTTATTTGAATAAATATTTCTAACCGTATTTTCTTCGCTTATATTGGCAACAATTGTTGTGATATTAGTTTCTTCTGCCATTTCAGCAATCATAAATAAAGGTAATCCAAAACCACCAGTATAAGCAATAATGACACTTTCCATAGTTTCCCATTCTGCTATATTTCTTACTTCGCCAGTTGGCGGTGCTGTTTCTGTAAAACTTCTTTTTTGGTTATTTAGTAACTCTTTTTCCTTTGCACTTAAAGTATGTGTTAAATTATTGTTTTGCGAAAAAACAGTTACAAAACTCAATAGAAATAAAAATAATATTTTGTTTTTCATAATTATAAATATGTTTTTAGTCGTTCTACAACGTGTGTATTTTTATCTTCTACAATTAATATTTTCAACAAATCTAAATGATTTTCTTTAAATACTAAATACTTTCCAATACAATCTACTGCTTGAAAACGCACATAAGAATTTTTCATTTCTAATGCTTTTTCTATTAAACTATTTACAGCATTAAAATTTTCTTTATCAGAAAAATCTATTTTAATATTTTTACTATTCAATAACATTAAAGCAGTTAAATAATCTTTATTACTTGCACTATTTTTCACAAAGGTAAGCAATTCCTCTTCTTTTACCTGTTTACTTAAATCGAAAATTTTTGAAATTAAATCCAAGCGGTCTTCTTCAACTCTTGCTTTAAGATATTTACCTGTTAAAGGCATAATTTCTTTTTGCAATATAGAGTTTGTCGGTTTATTTGTATTTACTTGTTTTTTATTCTCTTTTTTAGACCAAGAATCTCTTAGAGCAACAGTTCTGTTAAAGACTAAATTATTTTCAGTAGAATCATCATCCACATTAAAATAGCCCAAACGTTGAAACTGAAAATTATCGCCAATTTTGGCATTCGCTAAACTTGGTTCTAAATAAGCATTTTTATTTATGGACAAAGAATTAGGATTAATAGAATTTAAGAAATTTTGACTATCTGGTGCTTCGTCTAAAAATAATCTATCATAAATTCTGATTTCTGCTTTTATAGCATGCGAAATAGAAACCCAATGCAAAGTGCCTTTTACTTTTCGTTTACTTGCTTCTGTGCCGCTACCACTTAAAGAATCTTGATCGTAAGTACAATGAATTTCAGTAATGTTTTCGTTTTTATCTTTAACTACAAAGTTTGCTTTTATAATATAAGCGTTTTTTAATCGTACTTCGCTATGTAATTTTAGTCTAAAAAATTTTTTGTTTGCTTCTTCTCTAAAATCTTCTTTTTCGATATAAATTTCTTTCGAAAAAGGTACTTTTCTACTGCCAAAACCATCTACATAATCGTTGTAATTTGCATCGATAAACTCTTCTTTAGCATCTGGGTAATTAGTGATTATTACTTTTATCGGGTTTAAAACAGCCATAACTCTTGGTGCTGTTTTGTTTAAATCGTCTTTAATACAATGTTCTAAAAGCGCTACATCGGTAACATTTTCACGTTTTGAAATACCTGAAACTTCAGAAAAATTACGAATTGCATTTGCGGTATAACCTCTTCGGCGAAGACCAGAAATGGTTGGCATTCTTGGATCGTTCCAACCTGTAACGTGATTTCCTTCTACTAATTGTAATAATTTACGCTTACTCATTATGGTATAACTTAAATTTCTACGAGCAAATTCACGTTGTTTTGGTCTAATATTATCTGTATAGACTTGATCTAAATACCAATTGTATAATTCACGATGCGGTTGAAACTCTAATGTACAAAAGGAATGTGATATGCTTTCTATATAATCCGATTCGCCATGCGTCCAATCGTACATTGGGTAAATATTCCAATCGGTACCTGTCCTGTGATGTGCTTTGAACAACACACGATACATAATTGGGTCACGCATATGCATATTTACGTGTTGCATGTCTATTTTTGCACGTAAAACATGCGAACCTTCGGGTAATTTACCCGATTTCATTTGCTCGAATAAGTCTAAATTTTCTTTAATGTTCCTAGATCTATTTGGACTATTAACGCCAGGTTGCGTTGGTGTGCCTTTTAGTTTTGCCATTTCTTCGGATGATAAATCGTCCACATAAGCCAAACCCTCTTTAATCAATTTAATTGCCCAATCGTATAAAATTTGAAAATAATCCGATGAGTATAATTCTTCATTCCAAGTAAAACCCAACCATTTAATATCTTTTTTTATTGCGTCAACATATTCTTGCTCTTCTTTTGCAGGGTTTGTATCGTCAAAACGTAAATTTACTGGTGCGTTGTAACGTAAACCTAATCCGAAATTCAAGCAAATAGAAGCTGCATGACCAATATGTAAATAGCCATTTGGTTCTGGCGGAAATCTAAAACGTAATTTGTTTTTATCTAATCCGTTTTTTAAATCTTCTTCAATGATGTGTTCAATGAAATTTAATGACTTTTTTTCTTCTGACATTTTTTCTTTTGTGTGAGGCAAATTTAGGTAAAAAAGGCGTAAGTTTTTAACTTGAAAAGTTTATTTTTTTGTTTATATTTGTTAAGAAATCTACTTAGTAAAACTATGAAAAAAGAAAAATCATTGCAATTATTTCAAGAAAAACAAGTTAGAACACATTGGGATGATGCTCAAGAAAAATGGTATTTTTCTGTTCAAGACATTGTATTAATACTTACTGATAGCAAGGATGTTAAACAGTATATAAAAAAACTAAAAAGTAGAGATAAAGAATTAAATAGCAATTGGGGTACAATTTGTACCCTAATTGAAATGGTTGCTGCGGACGGAAAAAAACGTAAAATTCAAGCATCAGATACTGAAGGAATATTTAGATTAATACAATCAATTCCATCAAAAAAAGCAGAACCTTTTAAACTCTGGTTGGCAAAAGTTGGTAGCGAACGCATAGATGAATTAGAAGATCCAGAACTTATTTTTGAACGTGCTATGGAAACCTATCTTAAAAAAGGTTATAGCAAATCTTGGATTAATCAGCGTTTAAAAAGTATAGAAGTAAGAAAAGAGTTAACCGATGAATGGGAAAACAGAGGCGTTAAAAAAGGGCAAGAATTTGCCATATTAACCAATGAAATTACAAAAGCATGGAGCGGACTTTCGGTAAAACAATACAAAGGTTTTAAAAATTTAAAGAAAGAAAACTTAAGAGATAACATGAGTAATTTAGAACTGGTACTTAATATGTTAGCCGAAGCAACAACTGCTGAAATCAGTAAAGAAAAGAAACCAGAAAATTTTGCTCAAAATAAAGTTATTGCAAAACAAGGCGGAACTATTGCGGGAAATACCAGAAAAGAAATTGAAGAAAAAACGGGTAAAAAAATAGTTTCTAAATTGAATGCTAAAAAGTATTTAGAAAATCTTAAAATTGATGAAGAATAACTTGAAAATTAAATAAGGTTGATTTGTCATTACATGGCATAACAATTGCTTAAATAATTTTAAAATGATTAATATTACATTTTAACAATTCAACCATGAAGAGAATCCTATTAGTTTTTAGCATATTAATTTCTTTAAATAATTTCGCACAATTAAAATTACATAAAAAACCGTACTTAAAAGGTACAATCGAATTGAAAAGTGGCGAAATTTTAAAAGGTTTTATAAAACTTAAAAATTCTGCTTTTGATGTTCGATTTAAAGAAACTGAATCTCAAAAAAAAGCAAATAAAGTTAAATTTAAAGAAATCAAAGAAATGATAACTGTTGAAGATTCTCTTTATAAAAGGAAATTTTATTATAAAAAAACAGAAAAATCTAAATTTTTATCCTTTGTAGAATTAATACATGAAGGCGATATTGATGTTTATGTAAATAATTCAATCGATTTAGATTTATTTTATGCAAATATTGAAAATTATATTAATGCGGAAGATTGGATGAGAAATATGGGAAATAACTTTGTATTTCCAGACTTAAATCATTTAAATACCTTTAATAATTATTTCTTAGTTAACAACAGTATTGGTATTAGCGCTAATGTAGGAATTCAAATAAACAAAACTGATTATTTTTTATTTAAGAAAGAAGATAAAACTTTAATTCATATAGGTTCAAAAGGGAATTTTTTATATAAAAACTTTAAAAAAGCAGCTTCAGAATATTTTTCAGATTGTCCAAATTTAGTAGAGAAATTAAAATCCAGAAAATTAAGACTTAAGCATTTAACGCAAATATTAGAATATTACGACACAAAATGCTTTAAAAAAGAATCCACTAAGTAGTGTTTTGGCAAAATAGTTACACCATTATTTCTTGGTTAAGTTGGTTGCCTTGGTTGTTGATTTACGAATTACTAAATAAGTTAAATTTAAAATCAATAAAAAAATTATGATTATTATTACCACAAAAACACTATTTTTGCCTTCACATTTATAGTAATTTCAAAATATGAAAACAATACAATTTAGAGAAGCAATTGCCGAAGCAATGAGCGAAGAAATGCGAAGAGATGAATCTGTCTTTTTGTTAGGTGAAGAAGTTGCAGAATATAATGGTGCATACAAAGCATCTAAAGGTATGCTTGCAGAATTTGGTGAAAAACGAGTAATCGATACACCAATAGCCGAATTAGGTTTTGCAGGTATTGCAATAGGTTCTACAATGACAGGTACTAGACCGATTGTAGAATATATGACATTTAATTTCTCTTTAGTTGGTATTGATCAAATTATAAATAATGCAGCAAAAATTAGACAAATGAGTGGCGGACAATTTAATTGCCCAATTGTATTTAGAGGTCCAACAGGTTCTGCAGGTCAATTAGGCGCAACACATTCACAGGCTTTTGAAAATTGGTTTGCAAACACACCAGGTTTAAAAGTAATTGTGCCATCAAACCCGTATGATGCAAAAGGACTTTTAAAAGCAGCGATAAGAGATGATGATCCTGTAATTTTTATGGAATCGGAACAAATGTATGGCGATAAAGGCGAAGTGCCAGAAGGCGAATACATTTTACCAATTGGTGTTGGAGAAATAAAACGAAAAGGCGATGATGTTACTATTGTTTCTTTCGGAAAAATTATTAAGGAAGCATATAAAGCAGCCGAAATTTTAGAAAAAGAAGACATATCTGTAGAAATAATTGATTTGCGAACGGTAAAACCAATGGATCATGATATAATTTTAACGTCGGTTAAAAAAACAAACAGATTGGTTATTTTAGAAGAAGCTTGGCCTTTCGGAAGTGTTTCTTCAGAAATTACTTTTATGGTGCAAGATCAAGCATTCGATTATTTAGACGCACCAATAAAAAGAATTACCACTGCAGATACACCAGCGCCATATTCGCCAGTACTATTAAAAGAATGGTTGCCAAATGCTGATGATGTAGTAAAAGCAGTTAAAAGTGTTTTGTATAGACAAAATAATTAAATGGTTTAATTGTTTATTCGTGTAATCGTTTATAATTATTATTAGCAATTAACCGAATAAACAAATAAACAATAACCGAATATTAATAAATTAACCAAATTTTTAAATTAAATCGGCATAATTATTGCCTTTTATAATTCTTTTCAAAATTATTCGAAAAGAATTTTTCACTAAAATACTATGAAACATATAATTTTACTTTTTCTTTTAACATTCACTATTTTAAGTTTTTCACAAACTAAAGTTAAAGGTCAAGTATTCGACGATTTAAACGAACCTATTGCATTTGCAAACATCATTTTTAAAAACTCTACAAAAGGTACAGTTTCCGATGAAAATGGTAAATTTTATTTGCAATCGGATAAAACTTATCCCGAATTGGAAGTTTCTTTTTTAGGTTTTGAAACTAAAACACTTCCATTAAAAAGAAATAATTTCGATTTAAAAATCATTTTAAAAGAAACAGGCTCTAATTTAGATGAAGTCGTACTTTATTCAGGTAAAGTAAAGAAAAAAGGAAATCCAGCAATTGCTATTTTACGTAAAATTTGGGCAAAAAAACGTAAAAACGGAATTTATATGCACCCACAATACGAGTTTGATAAATATGAAAAAATAGAATTTGATTTAAATAATATTGATGAAAAATTTAAAAATAAACGAATATTTAAAGGCATGTCTTTTATTTTTGACAAAATAGATACTTCAAATATTACGGGTAAAACATATTTACCTATTTTTATTAATGAAGCAATTTATAGAAAGTACGGTAAAAACAAACCCAAAAGGCAAATTGAAAAGTTAATAGCCAATAAAAACTCTGGTTTTGATAACAATCAAAATGTTATTGAATTTGTAAAACAATTATATGTAAACTACAATATTTATGATAATTATTTAAAGTTTTTTGATAAGAGTTTTACAAGTCCGTTATCAAGAACAGGACCATCGGTCTATAATTATGTTTTAACCGATAGTGCGTTTATAGGTAATAAATGGTGTTATAATATTCTGTTTTATCCTAGAAGAAAAAACGAATTAACTTTTAAAGGAGATTTTTGGGTTAACGATACAACATTTGCTGTAAAAGAAATTCAGATGGCAGCAACAAAAAGTGCTAACATTAATTGGGTAAAAGAAATATATATAGAACAAGAATTTAATGTTTTAAATGATTCTGTTTTTCTATTAAAAAGAGACCATATGATGTCTGATTTCTCCTTAAACAAGAAAGAAAAATCAAAAGGAGTTTATGGAAGACGTACAACATTATACAATAACTATAAATTTGATATTGTAAAAGATAATAGTTTTTATACCAAAAAAATAAAAGAATATAAAGAAGAGGTTTACAGTAAATCTGATGAGTTTTGGAAAGCAAACCGAATGGAAAAGTTAAATGATGACGAAACTGGAATCTACAAAATGCTAGACACACTTAAAACAGTTAAGAAATTCAAACAAATTTATGACTTAAGTGGTATTTTAGCATCTGGTTATTGGCAGTTTATTCCTGGGTTTGATTATGGTCCAATTTATTCCACTTTCGGAAACAATGATGTAGAAGGTACTAGAATTAGAATTGGTGGTAGGAGTTATGTAAAGCAAAGCGATAAACTTAGAGTAGAAGGTTTTTTAGCTTACGGTTTAAAAGATAATAAATTTAAATATGGTATCGCAGGACAATGGATGGTTAATCCAAAAAATAGACTAATCATTTCTGCAGGTAATAGGAGAGATGTAGAGCAAGCTGGCGTTAGTTTAACGACATCAAACAATGTATTAGACAGAAGTTTTGCTTCTGCAGCATTTTTTAATAGAGGAGATAATTTTAATTTAACCAATTTAAACTTAACCAATATTGGTGTGCAAATAGAACCTCTAAAGAATTTTACCGTACGAGTAGGCGCAACTTATAAAGATTTAAAATCTGCCTCGCCAGAAAATTTTAAAATTAATTATTTAGATGAAAATGGTATTGAAAGAAACAGTTTAATACAAACCGAAGTGGATGCAGTTTTCACCTATACGCCAGGAAAGAAATCTATTGGTTTTGGCGTAGAACGAAGTGCTATTAATGGTGGAAGATTTCCGACATTACATTTAAGTTTCGTACAAGGTTTAAAAAATGTTTTAGGTAGTGATTTTGAATTTCAGAAATTACAATTTTTTTATAAACATCGTTTACAAATTGGTGGCATTGGTAAATTAAAATATGTTGCAGAAGTTGGTAAAACTTTTGGTAATGTGCCACTTTCATTAATAGATGTTGTGCCAGGAAATCAAACACCTTTTACAGCAGCTAGAACTTTTGATTTATTAGATTATTACGAATTTATAACCGATCAATACGCATCGTTACACGTAGAACATAATTTTAATGGTCGTCTTTTTTCTAGAATACCATTACTAAGAAAGTTGAATTTAAGAGAAATTATTGGTGCTAGAGGAGTTATTGGCACGGTTTCTGAAAGTAACCGATTGATAAATAGATCGACAATTGATTATTTAGAACCAAAAGAACCGTATTGGGAATATCATGCAGGAATCGATAATATTTTTAAACTATTGCGAGTTGATTTTATTTTTAGAGGAAGTCATCGGGATTTGCCAAGAGCAACCAATTTTGCAATTAAAGGTGGAATTAATTTTTATTTCTAAATATTTTTTATAAATTTATAGACGTTAAAATGAATTTTTCTAATGATTTTCAGCTAGTAAAAACTAATAAATACACATTAATGAAAACAAACAAAGGGGTTATTTTTACTTTATTATTCATTGTAAATATTTGTGTAATTAATGCACAAGAATTAATTAATAATATTTATTTTCAACCAGGTAAAATAACCATAGACAAAAGATCGTACGATGAGTTGTATGACATTGCAGACATTATGCAAGCATTGCCAGATTATGAATTTTTAGTGGCAGGTCATGTAGATAGTGCGAGTACTCCAGAAAATGGTATAAGAATATCTAAAATGAGAGCAGATGCTGTTGGTGAATTTTTAATTAATACTGGTGTAGATCCAAAACAAATTGAAACTGTTGGTTTAGGTTTTTCTAGATTAAAATTTAACAACCAAACTACATTTGGAAGAAAGAAAAACAGAAGAGTTGAAATTTCACTTAAAGGAAGCGAAGAAGCTGTAGAAATGGATGCGATTGTTACGGATGTAGATGCTGATTTTGATTTGATTGAAATCGCAAAACAATACGGAATACCTGTAAATTTATTAAAAGAATGGAATGAAATACAAGGCACCTTGGCTTTTTTAGAAGGTGCTAACGATCAACTAAATAAAAACATACATTTTAGATCTGGTAGCGTTGTTATTAGAAAAACATCTAGAGATTTATTAGAAAAAATTGCGAATTTTATGTTGAAATATCCTGAAACATCTTTTACAGTTGGTGGTCATACAGATAGTTTAGGTAGTATTGAATATAATAAAAAAGTTTCGCTAGGTAGAGCAGATGCTTGTGTAGATTATTTTTTAAAAGCAGGTGTAAATGAAAAAAGATTAAAAACAGTTGCGCATGGTTTTACCAAACCAAAATTCATAAATAAAGACACTTGGGGTAAAACACAATTAAACAGACGTGTAGAAATTGTATTTGATGCTTTAAACGATTATAATATAGAAAAAAGTAAACGTATTGAAGATGCCCAAATTAATGCGATGGAATTAGATAAAGCAAGGAGTAATTTCACTATTACTGGAATGAAAAAAATCTATCATAAAGTAGCAAAACAAGAAACATTATATTCTATTTCTCAAATGTACGATGTCAATATTACTAATATTAGAAAGTGGAATAAAATTAAAGGAAACACTATATATGCAAAACAACGTTTGGTGATTTTTGTGAAGAAATAGACTATTTTGACTTATGGTTCACTACAAATTTAGTGGTGCTATTAAATTTTTTGGTTCTACTGCAATTATTGTGTAATTAAACAGAAATGTCATTTCAACAAAAATAATTTTTACTAATAAAAGCAAAAATTATCGACGAGAAATCTAAATAAAAGAGATTTCTCGTCGCTCTTCCAGTCTCTGTCGAAAATGACATCCTTCTATTAAACACCATTTCCCACTAAATTTGCAGTAGAACCTTAATAAATAAAAAAGGCATTATTATTGATGCATCTAAAAACAAAGAATTTCATACCTTTAATTTACCTTCCAATTTAATTAACTTAAACTAAAAATCATGAAAAAAATAACAATAATTAGTTTAATAATATTGTGTTCTATAAATATAAATTCTCAAAATAACAATATTCAAGCTTCTATATACAATATTGGTTTGGGTGGTTTTTTTGGCAGTATTGGTGCGGCTATTAATAAAAAACCAAACGAAAAACTAGGCAAAGTAGTGCTAAAAGGTTTTTGGCAAGGTTCTTTAGGTGGAGCATTTGTGTACGGGAGTAAACAAATGGTTTATAATTTTGATAAAAATGGTCAATTAGATAAATTATGGTTATCTAAAATTGTTAATTCTGCTGGAATTTCTATGATTGAAAACGCAAGTTCTAATCGTAATTTTTATGAGAAATGGCATATTCATTTTGGTTTTAATAGAATAGAATTAGAAACAAAAGGAAAAATTAAATTACGATATAAGGTCTTACCTGTCGCACTTGGTGGCACAATTGCATCATTAAGGCATGGTAAATTTAGTCTAAAATATACTTTACAAACTGGCGGCACACCAATTTTTATTACAAACAGTGTAAATAATACATTTACTTTGGTTAATTCTATTGTTATTGAAGAAAATAGAGGAATAAAACGAAGTTTAGCACATGAATTTTTACACACTTTACAATATGATGATTTTATGGCAATAAATGTCTTTTTCAATAAAAAAAGAGAAAAATGGGCAAGTAAATCTAAATTTATTAAAAATTATTCTAAATGGGTTTATACAGATATACCAGGTGCTTTAACATTAAGAAATCTTTATTTATTAGAAAACATCAATCAAAAATGTTATTTTGATAATTATTTTGAAAGTGAGGCTAATTATTATTCTAACAGGTTCAATTGTAATTAATTTAAAAATCAAAATAATTATTAAACAAATCTGTTTTTAAACCAAAAGTAAACCAAGTAGTATTTTGATTGCTAAAGTTTACAGTGTTTGTTTGAGGTGTAAAATCACGATACGTAAAACCAGTAAATAATTGTAAGTTAGATGTAGGATTAACTAAGTAACCAAATTGAAATTCGGCATTAAAAATACTAGTTTTATTACCTTGTGTATAATCGTTTCCGAAATCTGAAACTCTATCATTATAAGAAATAAATATATCGCCACCATAACTTGTTTGATCGTCTTCAAAATCAAATCCTTTTTTACCATAAACTAATTTTGCATTAGCATACCATCGGCCTTTTTTATATCTAGCAATACCAATTAATTCGTAAAAGTTAGAACCCCAAAGATGTGCTAAAGGTTGGTTAAAATGGCTATAATTTAAAGTGCTTTCTCTATGAGAATATGTAAAAGGTCTAACTATATTTGTTTCACCTTGTAGAAATAAATTATCAATGCCAAATGCATTGTGATATTTAAATCCTGCTTGAAAACCGTATTTATTAGCCCAGTAACCATTGCCATCTCTTAAATGCTCTACACTTAATTCGTCTAATATAAATTGACCATACAAAAATAATTTTTTATTCCATTTGTAACTTAAATTTAAACCAACTAAAGCATTACCACCTTTTGAACCTCTGTTAAATTCTGCGGCTCTGTAAAACATTATAGGATTAATAAAATTGGCATCAAAACCATCTCTTCTCTCGTTATTTGTAATTACCGTTTCGAATAAACCAATATTTAATTTCTTAGTTATATTATAACTTAGATGATGTACACCAACATATTTTCTTAAATTAACACCATCGTCTTGAAACTCAGGTCTAATATCATCTAAAAATAGCCAAATGTTTGTATATTTTATTTTCCAAAATTTAGTAGAGATTTTAAAATATGCACCTGGCGCAGCGACATCACTTAAAAATAAAGAGCGATAACCGTCACCAATAAAGTTTTTGCCATGTCCTAATTGAAAATTAAAAAAATGATTTGGTGTATAGCTAATATAACCATCCGCAACAGGATAATCAAAAGAATCTTCTTTAAATCGTTTAAATTTCCCTCTTCCTAAAACAATTCCATTTTCGTTATTAAAGTCATTAATATAATCTGCAAATCTGCCTTGACTTTCATAAACAGTTGCAAAAAAGTTAAATTTTCTACCCAAACCACCTTGTACATTTATTGCTCTGGTATTGTTATAGGTATAATCTAAATCAGAATTATCTTTACCAATTTGAACATCCCAAACAGGATCTAAAGTAAGCCAATAATCATCGCCTTTAATTGAAACCACATGTTCATTCCATAGTTTTCTAAGGAACCATTTGTCAGTTTTTTTGAATAACTGTTGTTTTTCTTCACTTAAATCTACATGTTTAGATACATTTTGATAGATAAATGGTTTTACAGAGCTATGCGTGTTTTCACCTTGATTATAACCAAATTGTAAAGCATCGTATTTTTGATGTGTAAACGGAATATTTAATTGACTTTCATGTTCAGGAAAGTATTCATTTTTAATAGTAATTTTTTTTATTTCTTCGAAAATATCTTTTTTTACTTTAATGGAATCTTGTAAAATATTATTTACAGGTATATAACCAATCGGAATCCCTAAGGGTAAAATATATTGTTTTTCTATTGCTCTACCATTAAAAGTTGCAGGTTTTATTTTTGGTAAACTTGCAAAAATTCTCTTTGCTTCCGTTTCTAATTCGGGATAAATAGAGTTGATGTATAATATGTCGAATTTACCTGTTTTGGTAACATTAAAAACAATGCGCAAAATACCTTTATAATCTTCTTGCGCTACAATTTGTGGTACAACAAAATCATTTTCTACCTTTTCTTTTAGTTTATTAAAAAAACAAGTTTCCGTTTCGGTAATCGAAATATTTTCACAACCATTATATACTGGTGGTTTTTCGTTTTGCGAAAAAGAATTACTTATTTGTAATATTATTATAAGGATTACTATTATTTTCTTCATTAGTATTATAATTTTTTTACAGTATTGTTTTTTAATTCATATTTGTCCTTACTTTCTTTACAGAATGCAATTCCGTTATTGTCAAACTCTAATCTATGGCCATATTCACTAACCCAACCTATCTGTTTTGCAGGGTTACCAACAACTAAGGCATAATTTAATATTTCTTTAGTTACAACTGCTCCAGCGCCAATCATTGCATATTCGCCAATTGGGTTGCCACAAATAATAGTTGCATTAGCGCCAATACTTGCGCCTTTTTTAACTATGGTTTCTTTGTATTGATCTTTACGAATTATTGCGCTTCTTGGGTTAATAATATTTGTAAATACCATAGATGGTCCTAAAAAAACATCGTCTTCACAAATCACACCTGTATAGATAGATACGTTATTTTGTACTTTAACATTATTTCCTAAAATTACACCAGGCGAAATAACTACATTTTGACCAATATTACATTTTTTGCCAATGGTACTGTTAGACATTATATGACTGAAATGCCATATTTTGGTATCTTCACCAATAGTACAATTAGTATCAATAACTGCGGTTTTATGAGCAAAATAGTTTGTATTCATTATTTAGTAATTTTCAACAGTTTGTTTTCCTTGAAATATTTTTAAAGCCGAAGAAGTGCCAATTCTGGTTACGCCAAGTTCAATCATTTTTACAGCATCATCATAATTTTTTACACCACCAGCCGCTTTTACTGAAAGAGGTTTGGCATTTTTCACTATTATTTGCATTGCTTCGAATGTTGCGCCTGCGGGTTTTCCGTTTTCTGTTTTGTAAAAACCAGTTGATGATTTTACAAATACATTTTTAAAGTGTTTCTTTTCAAAATTATCAACGACTATATCTCTAATTAATTGTGTGATTTCAATTATTTGATTATTGTTTAATGCAGCAATTTCGATAATCCATTTTACAATTTTATTGTTTTTTAGACCTAATTTCGTTCCTTTTAAGACTTCTTCTTTAATTAAGTTTGTATCGCCATTTTTAAATGCGTTATAATTAATTACAAAATCTAAATCATCTACATTATTATTGATTGCAATTTGTGCTTCGGCTAATTTTTCTTCAATGCTGTTTGTGCCTTGGTGAAAACCAATTACTGTACCAACAGTAACATTTGATTTAGCATTGTTGATTATTTGTTTTGCTAAAGTTACAAATTCGGGTCTTATCATTACTAAAACAAAGTTATACTTAATCGCTTCGTTTACAAGGTCAATAATATTTTGTTTTATTTCTTTATAAGGAACACTTGCTTGTTCTTTAGTTTTAAGAAAAGTGGAATCTAAATGTTTGTTGATTTTCATATGTTTAAATTTTATTTTTTATCGGTAACATATGTGTTCGTTATTAATCATTTTGTAATGTGATAAAAATTCTAACATACTCGGTTCATGTAATTTATTTGCAATGCAAATGTAAGAAATAATAGTGTATAAAAAACCCTATTGCTTTATTTGAAACAATAGGGTTTTAATAGTTTTGTGATTTTAAAATTAATCTTCTACATTAAAATAAATAGGTAAATTAAATTTAACATTTACTGGTTTATTACGTTGTTTACCAGGATTCATTTTTGGTAATTTTTTAATAATTCTTGTGGCTTCTTTTTTTAATCTTATATGTGTTGCAGCAGTTTTTATCCCTTCAATCTCACCTTTTTTATTGATGATAAACTGTACGTTTATTCTTTTTTTACCAGGAGACAGACCTAAATCTTGTGCTAAATCTACATTAAAATGTTTTTGTATATGCTTATTGATTTTTTTATTGAAACATTTTCTTTTTTGTTCATTACTACCTTTGCAACTAAAAAAACTTGGTGTTTCTTCTAAAACAATAAAATCAACTGGTTCTCCATCATCAATATCTTCTTCTGGTATATCGCCTAAATCAATTGGTGGTTTTGAAGTAACTTGATTTGT
This sequence comes from uncultured Flavobacteriaceae bacterium, assembly GCA_964420345.1. GTDB lineage: Bacteria > Bacteroidota > Bacteroidia > Flavobacteriales > Flavobacteriaceae > S010-17. Next base: position 1,342 of record CAYQTF010000017.1, on the reverse strand, counting down.
ATCACTATCATCTGGTTTAAAAAGATCCTTTTCAGTTTCTTTTTGTTTATCATTATTATCTATAAGTTCAATTTTATCAATTGGTTTTACAACTTTGATTGGTTTGTCCTTTTCTATAATTACCACTTTTTTAGGTTTTTTCTTAATAATTTCAAAGTTATCATACACATAAGTTTTTGGTTCTGTTTTGGTAATTGGTTTTTCAAAAACAGCATAATGCATAATAGATTTATGCTCTAAAAGAAAATAAACTGCTAATAAAGCAAGAATTAAACCTAGTTGCATGAAAATTACAGAACTTTTTTGTAACTTTGAGTTTGGTGTTTCCAATTTTTTGGATTCGTTTTTTTTTGTGTTCATCATATTATAATTTAAGAGTTAATAATATATAGTTACATACAAAAAACATACCAAAAAAAAATCCCATATCATCGAAAGATGAATGGGGTTTTGAATTTTTAAATTTTTATTGAAATTAATTTAATCTTCTACATTAAATATTATAGGTAGATTATATCTTACTTTTACAGGTTTGTTTCTTTGTTTACCTGGAGTCATTCTTGGTAATTTTTTTATAATTCTTTCTGCTTCTTTTTGTAATCTTGGGTGTGGTGCTCTAGATTTAATATCGGTAATATTACCTTGTTTATCAATTAAAAACTGAACACTAATTCTTTTTTTACCTGGCGACAAACCTAAATCTTGTGCTAAATCTACATTAAAATGTCTACCAATGTGTTTTTTGATTTTTGCATTTAAACATTTTGTTAGTTCGACTTTATTGCCTTTACAGCCTGGAAAAACTGGTACATTTTCAATTACTGAAAAAGGTATAATTTCATCAATCACTTCTTCTTCAACAACTTCTTCTACCTCATCTGGCACTTCAATTACTTCTTCTTCATCTGTTTCAGTAGATTCCATAATTGTTTCCTCAATTTCTTTATCGTCTTCCACAACTTCAATCACTTCTGGTGCTGGTGGCGGTGGTGGTGGCGGTGGTTTTACTTCTTCTATTATTTGCTCTGTAATCGGGATCTCTTCTTCAATTTCTTCCGACTCAGATCCATCACCTAAATCTTCTACAACATATGGTGCTTTATATTCAATACCTTTGTAAACTACAAATAAAGCGAACAACAAACCAAGTAACATAAATAACTTAGTATAGTTTTCTAAATTTGCTTTTGGACTTTTTTTAATTTCCATATTTAATGTGTTTTAATTGTTTGCTAATTTAATAAATTAATTAGTATTACCAAATATTTTTTTCAGGTACTTATAAATATATTTAAATAGCAAAGCACTAGACAGTATTCCTGCACTGTTTGCTACGATGTCA
>CAYQTF010000016.1:0-28882 GCA_964420345.1 uncultured Flavobacteriaceae bacterium | reverse complement strand
TAGATTTAAATTCTTAAATCTTCAATCAACAATCTCCAATCGTTAATCTTTTTTTTTACATTTATAATGTTTTGAAAAAATCATCTTATAATTTCCCCAACTTTTATTTGTGACTGGAAATCCATAGGTTTGGGTCGCAGACTGAAAGTCTGCCAGATAAAATACGTAAAATATGTTAATTGTTCGTGAATCCCGAAATTTTGGGGAGTGATAATTCGTGGCGAAAATTTTTAGAAGTTAAAGCGAAATACACTAAAGCACATAGCTTTAACTACATTTGAGACCAATAAAAGTTAAAAGACACGAATTTTTTATTCGTGAATTCGTGGTTTTTTTTGCATCAAACTTTAATAGCATCACTAATTTTAATGAACCAAATAATAACAAAAGTATAATAAACAATGAAAATAATAAAATCCTTGTGGATTTAAGGAATTCTAAACTTCAAAAATTCTAAAAATTTAACTACTTTTGACAAATCTTTATAAACAATGCAGTTTAAGTATCCTGAACTTCTTTACGCTTTACTCCTACTATTAATACCAATAATTGTACATTTATTTCAATTACGCAGATTTGAAAAAGTAGCATTTAGTAATGTGGCTTTCTTAAAAAAAGTAGAACTTCAGACTAGAAAAAGTTCTAAATTAAAAAAGTTTTTAATATTACTTTCCAGATTGCTTTTATTAGCAGCACTAGTTTTTGCATTCACACAACCATATTTCAGCAAGAATAAAACCAATTTAAAACCACAAACCTTACTATATTTAGACAATTCATTAAGTATGCAAGCCAAAAATGGCGATAGTGAATTATTCAAAAAAGCAGTACAAGATATTGTAAGTAATTTTTCGAATTCTGAAAATATTGCGGTATTAACCAATAATGAATTTTATAAAAGTTTAAGCGATAAAGAATTAAAAAATCAATTATTATCTTTTGATTATCATCCAATTTCTACAGATATAAATACTACTTTATTAAAAATAAAAGATAACTTATCACTACAAGATAATACCGAAAATCATGTGGTTTTAATATCCGATTTTCAAAATGCAACCAACATAACTTTAGACAGTCTTACGCAATATTCGTTTGTGCAATTAACACCACAAACAAAAGAAAATATAAGTGTTGACAGTGTTTTTATAGCAAAACAAAACGCCCAAGAAATCACTTTAAAAGTACTATTAAAAAGTTACAATGCTACAAATAATAATGTATCTGTTTCTCTTTTTAAAGAAAACATTTTAGTTGGTAAATCTACCGCATCTATAGAAAAAAACAAAACGGAAAACGTGACTTTTAGTTTTCCATTTAATGACAGTTTTAATGGCAGAATCAGTATTGATGATAATTTTAATCAGTTTGATAATTCCCTTTATTTTAGTTTAAATAAACTAGAACGAATAAATGTTTTATCTATCGGAAATAACAATATTTTTCTAAACAAAATCTATTCTAAAACCGAATTTAATTTTATTAGTAAAAAAATAAATCAATTAGATTATAACAAGATAAACGAGCAACATTTAATCGTTTTAAACGAGTTGGATAAAATCCCTAATTCTTTACAAACAACCTTAAAAGAGTTTGTTACTTCTGGTGGAAGTTTAGTTGTAATTCCATCAAATAAAATTGATTTAGGTAATTATAATCAGTTTTTTAATTCGATTAATATCGGAAATATTTCTGCTAAAAAAACCAACGAGAATAAAATTACAAACATTAATTTTTCGCACCCGATTTTAGCCAAGGTTTTCGAAAAAAAGATTAAAAATTTTCAATATCCTAATGTGAAAAGCAATTATGCAGCTAACTTTAAAAACAGTTCTTCTATTTTAAAATTTGATAATCAACAAGCATTTATTTCTCAAATAAAAACAGGTAAAGGAAAAATCTATTATCTCACTTCTGCAATAAATAATAAAAACTCCAACTTTAAAAATTCACCTTTAATTGTACCCATTTTTTACAACTTCGGAAAACAAAGTTTTAACATAACCGATTTATATTACACCATCGGAAAAACCAATACTTTCGAAGTGCAAACCGACATCAAAAAAGATGAGGTACTCCAAATCAAAAATGACGAAACTGGTTTTATACCTTTACAAACTATACGTAACAATAAGGTTAAAATTACTACGGAAGAAAACCCTTTAAAAGCAAATCATTATGGTGTTTTTAAAGGCGAAACACGTATAAAAAATATTGCTTTTAATTACGATAGAAATGAAAGCAAAACAAATTACACAAACATTAAAAGTCAATTAGCAAACTATAAAAACGTTAGTTTTTCGACAAATATAAATGAAGCAATTAATAAAATAAACGACAAATATCAAACCAAATCTATCTGGAAATGGTTTGTTGGTTTAGCATTGTTATTTTTGATAATTGAAATGCTTTTAATTAAATTTTGGAAGAAATAATTTTCACACAGAACTCACAGAACTCACCAACAAATCTGTGAAATCTGCGAGTTCTGCGTGAAATAAAAACACACAAATGAACTTACTCTTAAAATCCGCAAAAATAATTGATGCAAACAGTAAATTTCATCAACAAGTAAAAGATATTTTAATTGAAAAAGGTGTCATTACAAAAATCGCTTCCAATATTAAAGAAGTTAAAGATTTAAAAACGATTAACTTAGAGAATTTACATATTTCAAATGGTTGGTTTGACACAAGTGTTTCATTTGGTGAACCAGGTTTTGAAGAACGAGAAAATATTAAAAATGGATTATTGACTGCGAGTAAATCTGGTTTTACCGCAGTTGCAGTAAATGCCAATACATATCCGTTAATAGATAACAAATCTGCAGTTGAATTTCTAATTAGTAAGTCTAAAGAAAATATTGTTGATTTGCATCCTATTGCAAATTTAACCAAACAAGCAAAAGGCGAAGAAATTGCCGAATTATACGATATGCAAAAATCTGGAGCAATTGCATTTGGTGATTTTAAAAAACCAACAAGCAATGTAAATGTAATGAAAATTGCCTTGCAATACGCTCAAAATTTTAATGCGCTAGTACAAAGTTTTCCTCAAGAAAAAACACTTTCTACAGGTTATGTAAACGAAGGTGAAAACAGCACAAAACTGGGTTTAAAAGGAATGCCGAATTTAGCCGAAGAATTACAAATTACAAGAGATTTATTCTTGTTAGAATATACTGGCGGAAAATTACATATACCGTGCATTTCTACTGAAAAATCGGTTAAATTAATTGCTGAAGCTAAGAAAAAAGGTTTAGATATTACTTGCAGTGTTGCAGTCCATAATTTAGTTTTAACCGATGATGAATTGTATGATTTTAATACAAACTACAAAGTAAATCCACCGTTAAGAATAAAAAAAGATTGTAAAGCATTAATAAAAGGTCTAGAAAACGGTACTATTGATATGCTAACTTCAGATCACAATCCGATAGATATAGAAAACAAAAAAGTAACTTTTGAACAAGCAAAATTCGGAACAATTGGTTTGGAAAGTTTATTTGGTTTTGCTAATCAAGTTTTAGATTTAGAAACTACCATTTCTTGTCTTACCAACAAACCCAAAGAACGTTTTGGTTTACCAATTTCTACAATTAAAGTTGGCGAAACTGCAAATTTAACACTGTTTAATCCAGAAATGGAATCTATCTTTACCGAAAAACAAATATTAGCTACTTCTAAAAATGCCATTGCTTTAAGTCATAAACTAAAAGGTTTCGTTTATGGTGTTGTGGTTGGGAAGAAAACTTCAATATAATTTTAAAGTTTATACTCAAAGTCACGGTTTGAGTAATGTTATCTAATTATTTTTAGACTAATCTAAAAATAATTAATATATTTGCAAAAATATATTTTTATGCTCACAAAAACAGAAGAAAACTACATTAAAGAAATATTTACCATTGAGCATAAAATTAACACAGAAGTTAGTACAAATTCTATTGCCGAAAAATTAGATACTAAAGCTTCTACGGTAACAGATATGATTAAAAAATTAGCCAATAAAAATTTACTTAATTACACAAAATACAAAGGCGTAAAATTAAATAGTAAAGGTAAGAGTATCGCATTATCTGTTATTAGAAAACATCGCCTTTGGGAAACCTTTTTAGTAAATAAATTAAGTTTCTCTTGGGACGAAGTGCATGAAATAGCCGAACAATTAGAACATATAAAATCCGATAAATTAACCAATAAATTAGACGAGTTTTTAGGATTTCCTAAGGTAGATCCACATGGCGACCCAATACCAAATAGTGATGGAATTATTGAAACAACAAAAACAATATGCTTGATAGATTTAAGTAATAATGAGAATGGAACTTTTGCTAAAGTAAAAGATTCATCCGATAAATTTTTACAATATTTAAGCAAAAATAATATACATATTGGTTGTGAAATCAAAGTAATTCATAAAGAAGAATTCGATAATTCAATTACTATTAAAATAAACAATAAACAATTTAACATTTCCGAAAACGTAGCAAAAAACATTTATTTACAACATTAATAATCAATAACAAATATTAAAATAATGAACAAAAACAACTTACTATTAATTGCCCTTTTGGTAATTTTACTTTCAACATTCGCTCAAGAAGAACAAAAAACTTTAGAACCTCTAATAACCGATAGACCAGACCAAACAGAATCTCCAAACGCAATACCAAAGGGTTTTTTACAAATAGAAACTGGCGCAGGTTTCGAAACCTTTGAAAAAAACAACATTAAAACCGAAAACACAACTTTAAATACAACACTAATTCGTTACGGATTATTAGATAATTTAGAACTTCGCTTAGGTTGGGATTTGGTAGAAGGAAAAACAAAATTGAATGGCAATACTTTAAATGATACTACCAACGGTTTATCGCCATTATTATTAGGTTTTAAAACAGAAATAGCCAAAGAAAATGGTTTATTACCAGAAATAGGATTTTTAGGACATTTAAGTTTGCCTTTTTCTGCAAGTACAGACTATAAACCAGAAACTACTGGTGTAGATTTTAGATTTTCATTTGCACATACATTATCTGAAAAATCGAGTTTAGCCTATAATATTGGTGCCGCTTGGGGAAATGATTCACCCGAAGCTGCATACGTTTATACTTTAGTTTACGGCTATAGCATATCAGATAAATTTGGTGCTTATGTAGAGTTGTACGGCGATTTCCCAGAAAATAATAAAGCAAATCATCTTTGGAATATGGGATTTACTTATTTAATTAATAATAATTTTCAGTTAGATGTTTTGGGTGGCACAAGCATTACCGAAGGTCAAGATTTAATGGTTGCAGCAGGATTTTCGTATAGAATTCCTAAAATTAATAAAAAATAATATTTCGCTTTCGCGGAAGAATTTAATCAAACGATAAAAATGAAAAATATAATCACTTTAGTTCTAGTAGTAACTTTACTATTGAGTTGTAAAAACGAAAAGAAAAATAACGACAAATTAAATGTTGTAACAACAACAACGATGATTACCGATTTGTTACACAATATTGGTGGCGACTTAATTAACCTACAAGGTTTAATGGGTTCTGGCGTTGATCCGCACTTATACAAAGCAAGTGAAGGCGACGTTGCCAAATTAGTAAATGCAGATATTATTTTCTATAACGGAATTCATTTAGAAGGAAAACTAGTAGAAGTTTTTGAAAAAATGGGTCATAATAACAACAAAACAGTTGCTATTGCAGAAGGTTTAGATAAAAGCACCTTAATAAATTCAGAACTTTTTCAAGGAAATTACGATCCACACATTTGGTTTGATGTAACTTATTGGAAAGATGCTACTCGCTTTATTGTTAAAAAACTTTCAGAAAAATTACCAGAGCATAAAACAATTTTTGAAGAAAACGGAAAAATTTATCTAGCAAAATTAACAACCTTAAAAGCAAAAATAACTTCAATTGTAGAAACACTTCCAAAAGAAAAACGTGTTTTAGTAACTGCCCATGATGCCTTTAGTTATTTTGGTCGTTCTTTCGGTTTTGAAGTACTTGGTTTACAAGGTTTATCGACAGCAACCGAAGCTGGCGTTAAAGACGTACAAAAACTTGCCGCTTTTATTATTGATAAAAATATTAAAGCAGTTTTTATAGAAAGTTCTGTGCCAAAAAGAACCATAGAAGCCTTACAAGCAGCTGTAAATTCAAAAGGACATGATGTTAAAATTGGTGGCACTTTATATTCTGACGCATTAGGAAACGCAGGAACTATCGAAGGAACTTATATTGGCATGTTTGAGTATAATGTAAATACGATTGTGAATGCTTTGAAATAATTTATTCTTCTAGAGAAGAGAAAAAAGAAAAGAGAGATTAGAAAAAAACTTTGTGAATCTTCATTTTCTTTGTGAACCTTTGTGAAACAATATCAAATGAAACAAAAAAAAATAGCCGTAAAAATAGACGACTTAACCGTTGCATACAATTACAAACCTGTACTTTGGGATATTGATTTAGAGATTCCTGAAGGTGTTTTAATGGCAATAGTTGGTCCAAATGGTGCAGGAAAATCTACGTTGATTAAATCCATTTTAGGTATATTAAAACCTTTGGCAGGAAGCGTTTCGATTTTCGGAAAACCATATAACAAACAAAGATCTTTAGTTGCCTATGTTCCACAAAAAGGTTCTGTAGATTGGGATTTTCCAACAACCGCACTTGATGTTGTAAAAATGGGAACTTACGGAAGTTTAGGTTGGATTAAAAGACCTCGACAAAAAGAAAAAAAAGCAGCATTAGAAGCCTTAGAAAAAGTAGGAATGCTGTCTTTTAAAAACCGACAAATAAGTCAACTTTCTGGCGGTCAACAACAACGTATATTTTTAGCAAGAGCATTGGTACAAAACGCATCTATCTATTTTATGGACGAACCTTTTCAAGGTGTTGATGCAACCACAGAAATTGCCATCATAAACATTTTAAAAGAACTAAGAAAACAAGGTAAAACACTTATTGTAGTACATCACGATTTACAAACCGTACCTGAATATTTTGATTGGGTAACTTTTTTAAATGTAAAGAAAATCGCAACTGGACCTGTTAAAGATATTTTTAATGATGAAAATTTAACCAAAACTTATGGTATTAATTATAAAGTAAGCGTGCAGGAATAAAGTCATTCTCATACAAAACCCTTGAAGGGTTTTAAACCCTTCAAGGGTTGAACTCTGGACAAATAAAAAAACCAAAAACAATCGAAATAAAAGAATACATACATCTCGTTTTTACAGATTACACATTAAGAACCATAACACTCGGAACAGCAATTCTAGGTGCAATTTGCGGTATGCTTGGTAGTTTTGCTGTATTAAGAAAACAAAGTTTACTTGGCGATGCTATTTCACACGCAGCATTACCTGGTATTGCAATAGCATTTTTAATAACAGGTGCAAAAGATTCAAATACCTTACTTTTAGGTGCATTAGTTAGCGGATTAATTGGTACATTTTGGATCCGTGGAATTACAAGTAAAACACACTTAAAATCCGATACTGCTTTAGGTCTTATTTTATCTTTATTTTTTGGCTTTGGTATGTTATTACTAACTTTTATTCAAAAACAACCAAATGCAAATCAAGCAGGTTTAGATAAATATTTATTTGGTCAAGCGGCAACATTAATGGAAAGCGATGTATGGTTAATGGCAATTGTAACAGGTATTTGTTTGTTTGTTATACTACTGTTTTGGAAAGAATTTAAACTCTTACTTTTTGATGAAGATTACACCAAAACATTAGGATTTAACACTAAATTTATAGATATATTAATCACATTTTTTATTGTTTTAGCCATTGTTTTAGGTTTACAAACGGTTGGTGTTGTTTTAATGAGTGCTATGTTATTAGCACCAGCAGCAGCAGCAAGACAATGGACAAACAGTTTATCTACCATGGTTTTTCTTGCGGCTATTTTTGGTGCTTTATCAGGAGTATTTGGCACAGCAATTAGTGCGAGTCAAGATAATTTATCTACCGGACCAGTAATTGTTTTAGTTGCTGCAGTTTTTGTTTTTATATCTTTTGTTTTTTCGCCAAGTAGAGGTTTATTATTTAGACAAATTCGCGTTTTTAAAAATCGAAAAGACTTAAAATTACATAAAACATTAGCATTTATGTATGGAATTGCAGAAACTCACGAAAACATTTCGCATCCACACACCATTAAAATTTTAAATAATTTTCACGGATTTACTAAAAAAACCTTACAAAAACTAGTCGATAAAAATTACGTTTCCATTAATGGAAATATGTGGAATTTAACCAACGAAGGATTTAAAACTGCTTCTAATTTATATAACCAACAAGATGAGTAACGCACAAATTGAAATACAGTTAATTGCAAGTTTGGTTGCCATTGCTTGTGCTATTCCTGGCACTTTTTTGGTACTAAGAAAAATGGCGATGATAAGCGATGCGATAAGTCATTCTATTTTACCAGGTATTGTAATTGGTTTTTTTATCACACAAGATTTAAACTCGCCTTTATTAATTCTTTTAGCCGCTTTTACAGGGATTATTACCGTAGTTTTAGTAGAGTATATTCAGAAAACTGGTTTGGTAAAAAAAGATACCGCTATAGGTTTGGTGTTTCCTGTTATGTTTAGTATTGGCGTTATTATGATTGCCAAAAACGCTAACGATGTACATTTAGATATCGATGCCGTTTTACTAGGTGAATTAGCCTTTGCGCCTTTTGATAGATTATTAATTTCAGGAATAGATGTTGGACCAAAATCACTTTGGGTTATTGGTAGTATTTTACTAATAACCGTAACTTTATTAATTGCTTTTTTCAAAGAATTAAAGGTTAGTACTTTTGATGCAGGTTTAGCAGCATCTTTAGGTTTTTCGCCAGTAATTCTTCATTACGGATTAATGACAGTCGCATCGGTAACAACAGTTGGTGCTTTTGATGCCGTTGGTGCAATTTTAGTAGTTGCTTTAATGATTGCCCCAGCAGCAGCAGCGTATTTATTAACAGTAGATTTAAAGAAAATGCTTTTATTAGCCATTATATTTGGTGTATTTTCTGCTATTTCGGGTTATTGGTTGGCACATTGGTTAGATGCTTCGATTGCTGGATCTATAACTACAATACTAGGTTTATTATTTTTAACTGTCTATTTATTTGCACCAAGCAAAGGTGTAATTGCTGTGATGTATAGAGAAAAACAACAACGTATTGAAGTTTCATTAATTACTTTTTTGTTACATATAAAAAACCATAAAGAGAAAAAAGAAAGACACATAAATCATTTACAAGAACATATTAATTGGCAAAAAATTCGTGCTAAAAACGTATTAGATTTAGCACAAAAAAATAACATGATTATTATTGAAAATAGCATTGTTTCCTTATCTGAAAAAGGAGAAAGTTTTACTGCAAAAGCAATTCATTATATTATTACCAATGAAGATTCTCAAATTGAAGATATGAAAGATGATTTCTTTTTGTTTAGAGGGTGATTTATTTGACCTGTTTGTTTAAAAATTAATATTTTGTAAATATAAATTGCCTTTTATCTAATAAAGACATTATAGTATATAAAGACCCGTTGTATTCAAAAATTATTTGCTTATCTGAAAATCGTTCTTTTTTAAAATCTAATTTTATCTTATCAAAAATGTTTAATTGTAACGGCTTCTTAATATGATTAAAATTACTATCAAACAAACAGTTAATCTTAGTATTATATATCTCTGAATATATATTGTAATTAAAATTCAAGAAATTTATATTATTTTTTATATTTGGATTTTCAGTAAGATCGCGAATCCTTCCATATTCAGAGTTACTCCAAGATAAAATTTTACTTCCTAATGAAATTTGATAATTATTTTGATTTCCAAAAATAGAAACGCCTAAATATGAATTACTTAAGTGCTTGACAAGTTTTTTAACGCCATTTTTTTCTCTAAACCTCTTGTTATTTTTTTTGTCTTTTTTATTAAAATCATTGATAAAACTTATTGAATCATTTTTATTGAGATGAATTTTTTTGATTATTTTTTTTGTTTTAAAATCTATTATTTTTAATTCCATTTCATTTTTCGATGTAGCAAATTGTAAAAAATAATTTTTATAAATGAAAGAATTAGAATGTGACAACCCTATATTTTTAATATCAAACTTTTTAGTGTTTTTTGTTTCTAAATTAATTTCAATGAATTGAGTAACGAAATTATTATTATCAAAAGTTAGTAATAAAGTATTTTGATTTAAATAAATTTTGATTTTTTCTGAGGTAACATTTGTTGAGTTTGGAAAATTATTATTCAATATATATAATTCTTTTCCAAATGCTATAAAGAGTTTATCAAGGTTTACAATATTATTATTTTTATCAATAAATTTTTCTTTTGAAAAGTCTATTGTACTTTTTTTAAATTTAAAATTTTTATCGAACTCATAAATATTCAATAAAGACGTTTCTTTTGTTACAGTAATTAAAAACAGATGGTTGTCAATATTTAAAGATTTTATTAATTTTTCATTATCTAGGTTGAAATCAAAATCTGATAAACTCGAAGTTTTTTCATTAAATGAATAATTCAATATTGCAAAATGCTTATCTTTCTGTTTTGAAAGTAAAAACTTATAATTATTATTGTTAATTTCATATCCTAAAGTTCTATATTTCTTTATTTTATGTTTTACTTTGAATTCTGAAATAACATTAAAACTCTCACTTATTAAATAAACGTAAGAAGATTTAAGACTATTTCCAACTAAGCAAATATTATTATTTTCAGCATTTACTACAGTCATTAAACTCGACAAATACATGTCACTTTTTTTATCAATAGCTGCCATTTTTTTTTGAGAAAAAACAGAAATTGATATTATTAAAGCACTAATAAGTATTTTAAATTTCATAATTTTTTAAATGTATTTTGATATTCTTAATGGACAATAATTTTATGCACTGTTATATATGCAAGATATAAAATATAACTTAAGTCCAATAAAAATATTACAAATTCACATATTATTCATTAAAGAATAACATCAAAAACCAAATAACAGGAATAGATTCTACAAAAAAAGCACTATAATACTTACTTTGATTAACATTAGATTTTAAAAGTAAAACACTAGAAAAAACCATTATTACTAATAATGATATTATATTTTGTGAAGAATAATCTGTTTTAAAAAACTCTAAAAAGAAAAACAAAAGCAATAATATTATTCCAACAAATTTAGATTTTTCAATACCAATTTGTTGTGGTAAGGTTTTTAAACTTTTAGCATCATAATTAAAATCTCTAATATCAAAAGGTATTGAAATAGCAATTACAAATAAAAATCGTTGTAAAAAAGTAATATAATCAACTATTCTTAATGTTATATGATTTTGTACTAACGGAAACAAAACCGTAATGCCAGCCCAAGAAATGGCAATTAAAAATAGTTTTAATCCTGCCACATTTCTCAAAGAATATTTTTTTACAGGAAACACATAAAAAAAAGTAAGCAAAGAAAAAGGAAATAAAACAAGCAATGCTTTTAGTCGTAACTGAAAAGTAAAATATATTAAAAACAACAAACTAAAACTAGTTAAAATAAATAAATACTTTTTATTAGTCTCAAACCATTTTTGAAACCAGTTTTCAATTTTATCGAACCTTAAAAACCGAATAACATTATAAGAAATCAAAGTCGAAAAAAACACAAACCAAGCCGTTTTATTTTCTGAAATACCAATTTCTAATAAAGTGATTTTGGTAAGACAAAAAGTGGCTAAAGCAACGTGAATGTTACTGAAAATATAAAAATTTAGTATGTTTTTTATTCTTTGCATTTTTTCTTAACCATAAAAGGCACAAAAGAAAACAAAAGTCTTGTGTGAACTTTTGTGCCTTTTGTGGTTAATTTTTTATCAAAACAATAAACTCCAACTCTAAAGGTTTTAAATTTTCTTTCAAAAACGGAATTAAATCTTCTCCAAACTCTAAATACAACTCCGAAAAATTAGTGTTACGCTCTTGTAAACTTTGCCTAGGAAATAATTGATTTTGTACAACTACTATTCTTTCAACTACATCTTTTAGTTTTCGTTTTTCTGCTTTTAGCAAACGTTTTTCTAAAGTTGCCAAACCTTTTAATTGTTTTGTTTCTTGTGCTTTTACAGCGCCAACAAACGACTTGTCTGTTTTAGTTGCAATTATCTCTAAATCACTAAATTGTTTTTTTAAAAACTCTTTTTGTTTTGTGAAATCCAATTCTAAATTAGAAATTTCTTTTACTTTTTTGTTAATTAATTCGTGTTGTTTTAAAAATAATTCTTCCTTAGAAATATTTAATTTTTTTAATTTTTTATTTTGTTTTTCGATTACAATTAATGCCGAATTACGTAAAAGCACCATAGGGAAAGTAACACCTACTTTTGTAAAATAATCTTTTAATTCAAACCAATATGCCAATTCTCCGCCACCACCAATATAGCAAAGGTTTGGCAAAATAACTTCTTGATATAATGGTCGCATAATTACATTTGGCGAAAAACGTTCTGGATGTAATTTGAGTTCGTATAATAATTCTTCCTTGGTAAAGTTTATTGAAGTATTATTTATTTTAAATAAATCATTATCAAAAACAATGCGTTCTCGCAATGCATCAGTCAAATAAAATAAATTTATTTCTCTTGGGTTTACTTGAATTTTATAATTTTTTTTAAGTGATTCTATCGTTTTTGAAACTTCTGAAAAAGAAATATTTTCAAACAATTCTTTTTCTACATAAGGTAAAAATTGACGCTTTAATTCCACAGCATCAGCATCAAGAATAACCAAACCATATTCGCCAAATAATTCGTTTGCTAGAAACTGTGTTGCATCAGCCAAATTTGTATGTTCTAAATATGACTTTTTGAATAGTGCTTTTAACTTTTTTGCATTGATTGAATCTCCAACTAATTTAGAAAATTCATCTAAAACAAATTCCATATTCTGATTTGATAAACGTCCAACTGCTCCTGAAGCACTCCTATTCCAACTAATTTTCTTGTTTTTAAAGTTGAAATATTGAATTTCTTCAAAATCATGATCTTCGGTTGCCATCCAATAAATTGGTACAAAATTATAGTTAGGATATTCTTCTTTTAATTCTTCGGTTAGATTAATAGTCGAAATAATTTTATACAGAAAATACAAAGGTCCAGTAAATAAATTTAGTTGATGACCTGTTGTTATAGTAAACGTATTTTCTTTTAAAAGTGAATTAATATTCTCTTTTGTTTTGTTAGATGTTTTTAAGTTTTTGTATTGTGTGGTTAGTGTTTTGACTAGTATTTTTCTTGATTGTTTTAAGATTTCTGCCTTCGCAGAAATGACATTTTGCTTTAAATCAATTTGTTTTTTAAAATTTTTTAAAGTAGGGAAGTTATTGTAAAACGGTTTTAACTTTTCGTCTTGCGAAAGATAATCTGTTACTGTTTCTGAGAAGTAATTAGTTTTTTTATATGTTATTTTTATTCTATTCATGTTGTTTTTTTACCACAAAAGTTACAAAAGCTCACATAAGACTTTTGTTCTCTTTTGTGGCTTTTGTGGTTAAACCGTTCGTTGAAACAAAGTATACACATATTTTCTAATCTCGCCATTTGGCATTTTATAATCGTGATTAAAATCTTTTAATAGTTTATAATTGTCACCTAATTTTTCTTGTAACATTTCTGTATTATATCTTTTTACAGGTAAACCTGAACACATTTTTGCTCCTTGCAGATTAAATTCGGCTAAAATTACAAAGCCGTTTTTCTTAACTTTTTGGTTTAATAATTTAAAATACGTTTCTTTATCTTTTTCATCTGTAAAAAAATGTAAAACTGCTCTATCATTCCAAATATCAACTTGTTGTAAATCATTTAACAATGTCGGGTTAACCAAATCATCGGTAATAAATTGAACATTTTTTGACTTCTCTCCTATTCTTTTTTTTATATTATTTAATGCACAACTACTAATATCATTGGCAATTAAATTTGTGTAACCTTTTTCTAAAAGCGAATCTATTAAAGTTGTAGAACCAGCACCAACATTAAATACAACTGCATTTTCAGGAACTTTAGTTTCTACAATTAAATCTAAACTTGGCGTAGATTCTTCCTCATACCAACCTAAAGTTTTATAGTCAACATCTGTATATTTTTCGCACCAATATTCGCCTAAATTTTCGGTTGAATTTGATGTTTTACAACCTTTATCGGTTATGCTACATGAGGTTTTTTCTTTATTTGTATTGCAGGTTTTTTTCATATATTGTTTTAATTTTCCCGCAGATTTCGCAGATTTTCGCAGAAGTTTATGGTGAAATCTGTGTGCTCATTTAAACAGGTTCGCCATACAAATCAAAATCGGTTGCATCTGTAATTTTTATGTTTACAAATTTACCAATTGGTACGTAATGTTTGGTTGCATCTACCATTACTTCATTGTCAACATCTGGCGAATCGAATTCTGTTCTACCAATAAAATCGGCTCCTTCTTTTCTGTCGAAAATACATTTAAAAACTTTCCCGATTTTTTCTTGATTTAATTCAAAGGAAATTTGTCCTTGAATTTCCATGATATCGGCAACTCTTTTATTTTTTATTTCTTCTGGCACATCATCAACTAAATTATAAGCATGTGTATCTTCTTCGTGTGAATAGGCAAAACAACCTAATCTTTCAAAACGCATTTCTGTTACAAAATCTTTTAATTGTTCAAATTGTTCTTCCGTTTCACCAGGATAACCGATAATAAACGTTGTTCTAATTGCCATTTGCGGGACAATTTCTCTAAACTTACGAATCAGTTTTGTTGTTTTTTCTGCGGTTGTTCCACGTCGCATAGATTTTAATAAATCCGTATTTATATGTTGCAACGGAATATCTAAATAATTACAAACTTTTGGTTCTGTTTTAATAATTTCCAAAACATCTAACGGAAAACCTGTTGGAAAAGCATAATGTAATCTTATCCATTCTATGCCATCAATTTTAACTAATTCTTTTAATAAATCTGCTAAAGCACGTTTTTTATAGATGTCTAATCCGTAATACGTTAAATCTTGCGCTATTAAAATAAGTTCTTTAATCCCTTTTTCGGCTAGTTTATTTGCTTCGATAACCAAATTTTCGATTGGTGTAGATTTATGTTTACCTCGCATTATTGGTATGGCACAAAACGAGCAAGGTCTATCGCAACCTTCGGCTATTTTTAAATAAGTATAATGTTTTGGTGTGGTAGTTAAACGTTCGCCAATAAGTTCGTGTTTATAATCTGCCTCTAATACTTTTAACAGATTTGGCAAATCACTTGTGCCAAAATATTGATCTACATTGGTAATTTCCTTTTCTAAATCTGGTTTGTATCTTTCGCTTAAACAACCTGTAACATACACTTTGTCGATTAAACCTTCTTCTTTTTTTTGTGCGTAATGTAAAATGGTATTTATAGATTCTTCTTTTGCTTTACCTATAAATCCGCATGTATTAATGACTACAATATTGCCTTCGTCGTTTTCATCTTCATGAACCACATTTTTGCCATTCGCTTTTAATTGCCCCATTAAAACTTCGGAATCGTATAAGTTTTTAGAGCAACCTAAAGTTATGACATTAATTTTATTTTTTTTGATTGTTTTTGTACGCATTATTTAATATTCAGTTTGCAAATCTAATAAATAGTTTATTAAATATTGTATGGATTAAAACTTCTAATGAAAATTAATAAATAAGCACCAAATCTTAAATATAAGATCGTTAATATTAATAAACTTAGAATTACTATTTTGTTATATGTTTTTTGCTTTAAACTTTGGTAACTATACCAACTTATGATAATAAATATTGGAATTATGAAGTAGTAAGGAAATGCAATATGTTTTGACAAATAACTTGGTATTAATGGATTGTCTAAATTATAAAAACTTTGAATTACATTAATAATACTAACAATAATTTGAACTAAACTAAAGCCTAAAGTCAATAATGTCATTATTTTTAAATACCTAACTTTCATTTGTTTAAAATAGATAAATTCTTGACTTTTAAAAACCTCACAGGTTTTTAAAACCTGTGAAGTTTATTTTATTATCTTTACAAAAGTAATTAAACCAATTGGATTTTCAGAAGTCTTACTAAAAATACATCTATTATGAAAAAAGTTCTTTTTCTTCTATTTCTATTAATAATTTCATGCGCTTCAGATGATGATGCAACTTCAGATAATGAAATTTATTTTCCGCCATTAATTGGAAATACATGGGAAACCAAAACACTAAATAGTTTAAATTGGAATGAAAATAACATGCAACCATTATTAGATTATTTAGAAGAAAAAGACTCTAAAGGTTTTATTATTCTACATAACGGAAAAATTGTTGTGGAAGAATACTTTAATAAGCATTCGCAATTTTCTAATAAAACATGGAATTCTGCTGCAAAAACTTTAACAGGTTTAACGGTTGGTATTGCTCAGCAAGAAGGTTTATTAAATATAAATGATAAAACATCGGATTATCTAGGTCAAAATTGGACTTCCCTAACTGCTGAAAAAGAAGATTTAATTACTATAAAACATCAATTAACGATGACTTCGGGTTTAGACGATTCTGATTTTTCGAGTACAAATCCAGACAATTTAACTTATATCGCTGATGCTGGTTCACGTTGGGCTTATCATAATGGACCATATACCTTATTGCAAAGTGTGGTTGCTAATGCAACCAATCAAAGTTTCAATTCATATTTTAATGAAAAAATAAAAAATAAAATTGGTATGGGTGGTTTTTGGTTTACTTTTGGAAGCAATCGTATTTACACAAGTAATACAAGAAGTATGGCAAGATTTGGTTTATTAATTTTAAACAAAGGAAAATGGAATGACAATGAAGTTTTAAATGATGTAACATTTTATAACAATATGACAGCCACATCGCAAAACCTCAACAATTCTTACGGTTATTTATGGTGGTTAAACGGAAAAAGTAGTTTTAGATTACCTGTAACACAACAAGTTTTTAACGGTTCTATGATACCAAATGCACCAAATGACATGATTATGGCTTTAGGGAAAGACGACCAAAAAATTTATATTGTACCGAGTAAAAAATTAGTGGTTATTAGAATGGGTGATATTGCTTTTGATAGTACTTTAGCACTTTCTGAATTTGATAATGAACTTTGGGAGAAGATTAATTTGGTTATTGAATGATTTGGTTCTTAAAATTTTAACCGCAAGGTTTGCAAAGTTTTACGCAAGGTTCGTAAAAAAAATTCTAGCAAATTTGTATTTTTTGTGTATTTCTTAAAAATCTAAACCAAAAAATAAGAATCTTACTATTAAACTTAAGTCCATAATTTTTCATAAAAAAAAACCTCAAACTAATTAAAATTTGAGGTTTTTATATTTAATGTATTTACTTAAAAACTAGTAAGCACTTTGCTTACCAAATTTTACACATAATAAATAATAGAACATTGCTCTATATTTATTTTTGTTAGAAGAACCCATTTGCTCACAAACTTCTTTAATTGCAGCGTCTAATTTAGAGTCGTCTTTCAAACCTAATTTTTTGATTAAGTAGTTGTTTTTAACTGTTTCTAATTCACTTTCTTGACCACAAGCAACTGTAGAAGAATCTTTGTTATAAATAGATGGACCACAACCAATGGTTACTTTTGTTAATAAATCCATATCTGCAGTCACACCACATTTGCTTTTTAATTCGGATACATACAATGCGATTAAATCATCTCTTTTACTCATAATTTTTTGTTTTAGTATTAATAAATAGTTTTGCACTCCAAATATAGTGAATTATAAGGTTACTAATAAATTAAGTTTTTAACAATCTTATAAATTTTTAAAATAATCTTTTAAAATAATAGCGTTTTTATCTTTAGGCGTAAAGACTTCGAGTAATTTTGGTTTTGAAGATACATTGTGAAAATCTTTTAATTCTTTTTTTAAATCGTTTTGATTTGTTGCATTAAAATATTCAAACCCAAACATTTTACACAAATAAAATGCATTTAGATTATGTGGTGTTTCAAAAAATTCTAAAGCATTAGATGCTTTTGGTCCTGGAATGAATCTAAAAATTCCGCCACCAGAATTGTTAATTAAAATTATTCTGAAATTTATTGGTATGTATTTATTCCATAAAGCATTACTATCATAAAAAAAACTAATGTCGCCTGTAATAAAAACGGTTTGTTTTTTTGATATAAAAGATGCACCAATTGCAGTTGATGTACTTCCGTCAATACCACTTGTGCCACGATTACAGAAAACTTGCTGTGTTCTGTCTAAATTAAATAATTGCGTATATCTAATAATAGAACTATTTGCAAATTGCAACAAACTACTTTTTGGTAAGGATTTCAGAACTATATTAAATACTTTTAAATCTGAGAAAACCGTATTTACAATAAATTTATCATGATTAATTTCTCTTTTTTCTTTAACTGAAAGCCATTGTTGCTGATAATTACTTTTTTTAGTTTTCGTTAAAAAGAAAAACTGACTAAAAAAAAGTGCTGCAGTAATTTTAAAATGATGTGTTAAGCAATGAAATGTATCTAATCTAGTTTTTTTATCTACATGCCAATGATTTTTTGGTTGGTAACTTCGTAAAAACTGCTTTATTTTTTTAGAAACTATCATGCCGCCAAAAGTGATTAGTATTTCTGGTTGTAATTCTTTTAATTCACTTTGTGATAAAGGTGCAATTAATTTATCAATACCATTAATTACATTTTTATGATAGACATTAGAAGTCGTTTCTGTTAAAACTAAAACCGAAGGATCTTTTAATAAATGATGTATCTGTGTTTGTATTAATTCCGATGGAAAATTTACACCAATTAATACCATTTTTTTTTTGGCGTTATTCCAAATAGTAGCATAATTTTCTAATTCGCTTACTTTTAAAGGTTTCTCGGTTAATAATGTTGGTATTTCTGGTTTTTTAAGTTTCGGAAAACCTATTGCTTCATTTACAGTTTCATACAAAGGTTCATCAAACGGAATATTAATATGTACTGGTCCTTTTTGTAGTATTGCTAATTTTAAGGTTTTATCTACTAACTTAAGATTCCGATTTAAATCGTTAACATCTTCAACTAAATTAACCGATTTTAAAATATGATTTGCAAATACATTAAACTGATTTATCGTTTGGCCATCACCAATATTTAATAAATGTTTGGGTCTATCGGCAGACAAAATTACCAACGGAATATTACTAAAAAATGCTTCGGCAATTGCTGGATAATAATTTAACAATGCTGAACCCGAAGTACAAACTAATGCAACTGGTTTTTTAGTTTGCTGCGCAATACCTAAAGCAAAAAATGCAGCACAACGCTCATCAACAACACTAAATATTTTAAAATTTTTATTGTTTGAAAAACCTATGGTTAATGGTGCATTTCTAGATCCTGGAGAAATTACAATGTTTGTGATTTCATTTTCTTGGCAAGTATAAATGACTTGTTGTGCCAAAATTTTCTTAGGGTAAAGCATGCGTTTTTATAATAATTTGATGACAAATTTACGAATATTTTATTAGATTTTTATTTGTTTTTTTAACCACAAAAGTCACAAAAGGAAACAAAAGGTTTATGTGAAATTTTATTTTTTTGTGGTTAATTCAAAAAAAAACTGTTAGAAAGTTCTAACAGTTTTATATATTTAAATATGGTTTAAAGTTTAAGAAATAAATTTAGACATTTTCTCTATTTCTTCAGTTGCTAATTCGATGTCAACTAAAATTCTACCACTATGCTCATCTATAATGATTTTTTTACGCATCGCAATTTCCATTTGTCTTTGTGGTGGAATGGTAAAATACGAACCTCTAGAAGCGCCTCTTTCTACTGGCACAACTGCTAAACCGTTTTTCACATTAGATCGAATTCTTTTATAGGCATTAAGTAAACGTTCTTCAATTAAAGCACCAAATTCATCCGATTTTTTCGCTAAAACTTTTTCTTCCTTAGCAGTTTCACTCATAATTTCGGAAAGCGCATCTTGTTTGTGTTTTAAATGTGTTTCTAAATCGGTAAGTTTTTCTTTAGAAGTTTCAATTACTTCTTCTTTGTGCGTAATATTTGCTTTAAACTCGTTTATGTGTTTATTTGCTAATTGTATTTCTAACTCTTGGTATTCCACTTCTTTAGAAATAGATTCGTATTCTCTATTGTTACGAACATTATCTAATTGTTTGGTATATTTTTTTATTAAAGTATTAGAGTCTTCAATACCTTGTTTTTTATCCGTAATATTTCCGTTTAGCGTTTCTAAATCGGTAGCATATTTTTCTAACCTAGATTTTAAACCTGCTACATCATCTTCTAAATCTTCAATTTCTAAAGGTAATTCACCTCTTGTGCTTTTAATCTGATCGATTCTTGAGTCGATTAATTGTAAATCGTATAAAGCTCTTAGTTTCTCTTCTACAGTTACGTTTTTCGTTTTAGCCATTATGATAGGTAATTAATTGGATTTGTATTTTTTTCTGATAAAATGATTGCAAAATTACTAAATTTTTTGCTAAGATAATCTACTAAAAGGTTTTTTGTGAACTGTTCACTTTCATAATGACCAATATCTACTAATAACAATTCATTTTCTGCTTTAAAAAAATCGTGATATTTAAAATCCGCCGAGATATAAGCATCTGCTTTTAAGCGTTTTACAGCATCGATTGCAAATGCTCCTGAACCGCCTAAAACTGCTACTTTTTTAATTTTTTTATGTGTAAATTTTGAATATCGAACACCTTTTGCGTGAAATTTATTGGCAACTAGATTTAAAAAATCCGTTTCATTCATTGCATTAGGGAATTCTGCTAACATTCCCATGCCAATTTTGTCGTTATTTTCTTTTGGAAGTACTATTTTACGGTTCATCAAACCTAATACTTCGCACATTTTTGCAGAAACACCATCAAACGAATTATCTAATGCTGTGTGCATGGCGTAAATTGCAATATTGTTCCGAATCGCTTTTATAATAACACGTTCTACATAATTACTACCATTTATTTTTTTTAATCCACTAAAAATTATGGGATGGAAACTTACTATTAAGTTACAATTTTTTTCTATTGCTTCATTAACCGTTTCTTCTAAAGTATCTAAACTCACTAGAATATTTGTGATTTTGGCTTGAGAATTACCTACTAACAAACCTACATTATCAAAATCTTCTGCTTGTGATAAAGGGGCAAGTTTTTCTAGATAATTAGTTATTTCTTTTATTTTCATTGATGTTTTTTTTATGTAAATTTCGCTAAGTTTTATTTTTTTGTTTTAACCATATAAGGCATTTGAGGTTATATAAGGTTAGTGTTGTTTTTCTTTTACCTTTTACCTTTTCACTTTTACTTTTTCACTTATCGCAATACATTCTACTGCTTCTTTTACATCGTGTACTCTTAGAATACTTGCTTCTTTTTGCAATGCTATAGTGTTTACAATACTTGTAGCGTTTAACATTTTATCTACGGAAGAATCTAATAAATTATATAACATAGACTTTCTAGACATTCCTACTAATATAGGCAAATTTAAACTTTTAAATTGATCTAATTTCTGAAGAATTTCATAATTGTGATCTAATGTTTTTCCGAAACCGAAACCGACATCTAAAATAATATTTTTTACATTTAGTTTTTGTAACTGATTTATTTTTCCTTCAAAATAATACATTATTTCATCAACAACATTTTTGTAAACTGGTTTTTGTTGCATGTTTTGCGGATTACCTTTCATGTGCATTAAAATATATGGCACTTGGTACTCGGCAATGACACTAAACATATTTTTATCTAAACTGCCACCAGAAATATCATTAATTAAACAAGCACCATTTTTTAAACATTGTTCTGCAACCTGACTTCTAAAGGTGTCAATAGAAATTAAAATCTTTGGGAATTCATTTATTAATAAATTTACAATTGGTGTAATTCTGTTTAATTCTTCTTCTTCTGTAATATGTTTTGCGTTTGGTCTTGAGGAATATGCACCAACATCTATAAAAGTGGCACCTTCATCTAACATTTTTTTTGTTTGTTGGATGATTTTTTTTTCAGAATAAAACTTTCCGCCATCAAAAAAAGAATCTGGAGTTATGTTTAAAATCCCCATTACTTTTGGAGTTTTTAAATCTATTATTTTTTTATTGTGGGTTATGGTCATTTTTATTTTGAAACTTCTACAAATTTATACAAAACTAATAAATTAGGTAGGCCTACTATAAGGTTTTGGCTTAAATTAATAATCGGTATTCTGTATATATATTGATTTTACTTTAATACCATAAAGATATGCAGGAACAAAACTTCCAAAAGCATTAATTTTTGAGATTATTTTTTGCTTATTAAGAATTTTTTTTTCGTTATTATCGTTTTCTAAGTCTTCAACCTTTCCCTTTTCATTAATTATTAAAATTAATTTAGGTATCATTTTTTTAATAAAAAAAGATAATTCTTTATCATTTCCAATGAATTTCGGATAACTATCAAGTTCAAAATCATACACTTTAGATAAATCTAATAATTTCGACTTTTCTTTTTCCGAAGTTTCATTATATATATTTTCTAATTCTATTCTTGTTTTTTTAAAAAAATTTTCTCCGTACTTTTTTTTAATTAAACTATTCATTTTTTTTACATAACAAATAGCATTTTCAGAAGTTAAGCAACCCATATACTCAACTTTTATAGAGTATTTAGAATACAATAAAACATTATAAAAATTCTCAAACTCAAAATCGGTTTCTGTATCATCTAATAAACCATAAATACGAAAAGATGAATTTCCATTTTTGAAATCTTTTTTTGCGCTTTTCTTTGCTTCTCCGCAATTTTCATATTCATAAAATTGTGAAAAACTGATTGAGAAACTTAAAATAAATATTATTATTGGTATTTTTTTTATCATACTTTTTTATTAACTACAACATCAAGATATGGTCAGTTTCAATTGACTACATCAACTGTTAAAAATCAAATTTAGAATAAAATCATTA
The DNA here is from genome assembly GCA_964420345.1 of uncultured Flavobacteriaceae bacterium. Lineage (GTDB taxonomy): Bacteria > Bacteroidota > Bacteroidia > Flavobacteriales > Flavobacteriaceae > S010-17. Next base: position 5,836 of record CAYQTF010000016.1, on the reverse strand, counting down.
ATAATCAATTAAAGTTAACATTTTAATAAATCTCTGCTAACGTTTCAAAATAATTTTTCAAGGAGTAATCACTTTTATATTTAAGAGCATTCTTACTAAATAAAGTGTATTCATCATCTGACATTTCAATAAATCTTTCGATTGCTTTTTTTAATTCTTCCGAAGAATTAAATAAAATACCATTTATTTCATTTAAAACAAACTTATTGTTTTCGCCTACATCACTTGCAATTGTAGGAACTCCAACGGATAAGTATTGCTTAGATTTGAATGCTGATTTTGATCTATTATACAAATGATTTGTCATAGGAGAGATTCCTACATCAAATTTTGCAATCTCTTCATAAACCCAATCTTTATCATTTTTCCAATCTAAATCTTTTAGTATATTAATGTTTATTTGTTTTGAATTTAGAAAGTATTTGTGAATTTCTGGTATGTCTTTTTGAGTTTTAATACCTATTAATGTTAAATTTAAAGGTTTATCAATCGATTTTAATACAGGAAAAAGAATTTCATACATACTTTTTTTATGAGAAAATTCCTTTGATATTTCATTTCCATTTCCGAAATCACCAACCCAACCAATATTTAAAATTTTATTTTTAGTCTTTTTGCTGTTTTTATGATTAATTACAGGTGATGTTAGCATAAAAATATTCTTATTAAATTTATTACAGTATTTTTTTAATTCATCGCTACCAACTGAAATAATACTACATTTTCTCAAAAAATAATGTAATGTTTTTGTGTCTTGCCTCAGATATTCTGCATCATCTAAATCATATTGCGTGTTTTTATTTTGTAGCACCACTAAAAATTTCAATAAATTTGCATAAAAACCATTAGAACATATTTTTTGAATTACAATTATAGAATTTTTCTTTCTGAATAAAAGTGCAGATAAATAAATTTTTACAAACTTGTAAAAACCTTTTATTATTCGCTCAGGAAATACAAAATCATATTGTATTTTTTCATTTTTACGCATAAATTCTAATGGAAAAAAACCTCTGTATCTAGCACTTGGTCCTTTTAAATTATATGGTGCAAACCAATAAATATGTTTAATTTTCATATTACTTTACCGTCATATTAATTACCTTACTCAATTTTGGTGGCATATAATTATTCATTTTTTCGATTAAATTTTCTATAGAGTCACTTACCAATAGCATATCTCTATTTTCTTGTTTTAAAAAACCTTCTTTTACCATAACATCTAATTGTTTAAGTACATAATCGTAAAAATTATTGGTGTTTAGAATACCAATAGGTTTATTTTCAATAGCCAATTGTCCTAAAGTTAATGCTTCAAATATTTCGTCTAAAGTGCCAAAACCGCCAGCAAGTGCAATATAACCATCTGCTAATTTACTGATTTTTACTTTTCGTTCACTCATTTTTTTGGTAAAAATCATTTTAGTCACTTTTTTATGTGCCACTTCTTCGTGTCTTAATAAATGTGGAATTACACCAATAACTTGGCCGTTACCATCTAAAATAGTATCGGCTAAAATACCCATAAGGCCAATTTTTCCGCCACCATAAACCAAATCAATATTGTTTTTTACAAAATATTGACCCACTATTTTTGCTTGTTTGGCATAAATTTCATTAAATCCTTTACTAGAACCACAGAAAACGGCAATTTTATTCATAAGTTTGTATTTTGAAATAATTAGGCGAAATTTACACATTTATTACAAAATATAGTTAGAAATATTTATGCAAAAAACATCTAAACAATACGATAAGGTAATTACAACTTGCAGAAATTTGTTTGAAAAAAAAATGACCGATTATGGTAGTGCATGGCGAATATTACGCTTGCCATCATTAACCGATCAGATTTTTATTAAAGCACAACGTATTAGAACCCTACAAGAATTAAAGGTTGCAAAAATAGATGAAGGCGAAGTGTCTGAATTTATTGGTATTATAAATTATTCTATTATGGCTCTGATTCAGTTGGACTTAGGTGTTGCAAAAGAACCTGATTTAAATACAAAACAAGCATTAGAATTATATCAAAAACATAGTGATACAACAAAATCACTTATGGAAAATAAAAATCATGATTATGGCGAAGCTTGGCGAGAAATGCGTGTTTCTTCATTGACCGATTTAATTTTACAAAAATTATTACGCGTAAAACAAATAGAAGACAACAAAGGTAAAACATTAGTTTCTGAAGGTATAGATGCTAATTATCAAGACATGGTTAATTATGCCATTTTTGCCTTAATTTTAATAGAAGAAAACAAATAAATTATGAAATTCATTACACACATTTTCAGATTCATTATTGGTGCATTATTCCTGTTTTCAGGTTTTGTAAAACTTGTAGATCCGTTAGGTTCAGCATATAAATTTTCGGAATATTTTGGTGCTGATGTTTTAAATATGGAATTTTTAATTCCGTTTGCATTGCCATTTTCAATCTTTTTAATCCTAGCAGAAGTTATTTTAGGCGTAATGCTTTGGGTTGGTTACAAACCAAAATTAACGGTTTGGAGCATTCTAATATTAATGATAATCTTCTTGTTTTTAACCTTTTACTCTGCTTATACAGGTAAAGTAACCGATTGTGGTTGTTTTGGTGATTTCTTGAAATTAGAGGTTTGGCCAACATTTTATAAAAATGTCATCTTTACACCAATGGTTTTATGGTTGGTATTTAGAGTTAAAGATATTAAGCCTTTTTATAGCATGAAATTATCAAGATTTATTACCATTATCTTTTTATTAATATTTGGTTTTATTACGTATTATGTTTTAACTTATTTACCATTATTCGATTTTAGACCTTATGCTGTTGGTAAAAATATACCATCGCAAATGATTTATCCTGAAGGCGCAAAACAAGATGTTTTTGAAGATACTTGGATCTATAAAGTAGATGGTATAGATAAAGAGTTTTCTAATGAAGATAAACCTTGGGAGATTGAAGGTGCCGTATTTGTAGATAGAAAAACCGTTTTAATATCTAAAGGTTATACGCCACCTATTCATGATTTTACCATGGAAAATAATACTGGTGATTTAACCGAAAAATTAATGAATAGCGAAAAACTAATGCTTATTATAGCTTATGATTTGGTTAAAGCAAATCGTGATGGTTTTGCAAATATTAAAATCGTTACAGATAAAGCTTTAGAAAATGGGTATGATGTTTATTTAATGTCTGCTTCTTCTGAGGAAGATTTTCAAGAATTAAAAACGGAATTTAATTTAGATTTTAACATGCTTTTTTGCGACGAAACTACACTAAAAACAATCATTAGATCTAGTCCAGGAATTGTAACCATAAATAAAGGTACTATTGAAGGCAAATGGAGTTTTAATGATTACCAAGATGTGAAAATAAAAGAAGGAATGGGTAGAAAAATAACTACTATTGATTTTGATTTAAAAACAAGAATAGAGTCTATTTTTAACAACGATCAAAAATATAGATTGGTTATGGATGCAGAATCGCCATCAAAAAGAGATTCTATTATGGAAGTTTATAACATACCGCAAGATTCTTTAGGTACTGATTTTTTCGCAAAACAAACCGAATTAGATAAAGAAAATATGAAATTATTATCTAAAATAATTTCCGAAAATGGTTATCCGGGTAAATCGTTAGTTGGCGAAATAAACAAAGATAAAGCGTGGTCTATTATTATGCATTCTAATAAAATAAATGATTATATAAATATTGTAAAAGCGGCTGCAGATAAAAACGAATTAACTTATACTAAAGCAGCAGAAATGGAAGATCTTTATTTAATGAATAAAGGCGAACCTCAAATTTACGGAACACAAACTGCCTATATTAATGACAAAGTATCTATTTGGCCAATTAAAGATGTAGAAGGTATTAATTACGTAAGAAAAGATGCTGGTTTTACACAAACAGTTCAAGAATATGCGAAGGAGTTATTTGGAGAAGATTATATTTTTGTAGCCTTAAAGATGGAAGATATTAAGAAGTAGTGTTCGGTATTCAGTGTTCAGTGTTCAGTGTTCAGTATTTTATAATTAGAAACTATGTTAACTATGTGCCTATGTGGTAAATATATCATCAGAAGTCAGTCTTCCGTATTCAGTATTTTATAATTAAAAACTATGTTAACTGTTTGGTTATGTGATAAATATATCATAAAAGCCAGTAATTCACAACTAAACACCAAATGAAATGAAATTTATATTAGTTTTTTTAGGTGGCGGATTAGGTAGTGCATTACGCTATCTTATTAACAAATATTTTAACAACTTAGAACAAACTATACTTTACGGCACTTTTGTTGTGAATATAATTGGTAGTTTGCTTATTGGTGTGTTTTTAGGTTTGTCTATAAAAAATCAAGGTTTTTCTCAAAACCAAACCTTACTTTTAGCAACTGGTTTTTGTGGTGGATTTACTACGTATTCTGCCTTTGCATTTGAGAATGTGCAATTTTTAAAAAATGGAGATTACCTGCAATTCTTTGGTTATACTTTCGGGACTTTAGTAGTTGGTATTCTTGCGGTTTTCTTAGGATTACTTTTGGTTAAATAATATTTATTTTTTAATGATTTTAGTAGTAAATGATTTTTCGTTTTTACTAAGGTGCATAAAATAAATACCGCTTTGCAAATGTGATACATCTATAACTGTATCATTTTCATTATTTTCAACGACAACTATTTTTTTTCCTAAAATAGAAAACAATTCAATGTTAAAATTACTTAGTTGTGTTTTAATTGTAAGTTCATTTTCTACTGGTTTTGGATATATCTCAAAACTATCTTTAAACACAAAATTATCTGTTGCTAAAATTTCTTCCACATTAAAAACTAATTTTCCATCTTCAAAATTCCACATGGTTAATAAAGTCCCATCTGCTGATTTTTGATAATAAATTAGCAATGGATTATCTGGTTGTAAAGAATAATTACCAGTCAAAATTTCAAAAAAACGAAATTCTTGGCTATCTCCATTTGGATATAAATTTGGGTTACAAGCACCCAAAGTTGTTCCTCCACGATTTAAAATTGTTTGAGTACGATTACTATTTAAGAGAATTGTTGCCGAAGTTTGGTTACCACACATACCACCGAAAGTTACTTCTAATTCATTATTTGTATTACCTTGAAAAGCAACAAATAAGGCATCTGTTTCTCCTTCAGGCAATTCTATAGCATCATTATCAATTAAAAAATGGTCTAAAGTGAATTTATTTTCTTTAAAAAAAGTGATATCAAATATTGGTTCATTACTCTGGTTACAACTACTTCCGTATTGCAATAATAATTCGTTGTCTTTATAATAACACAATAAATCTGTAGAATTATCTATAATTAAAGTCCCTGAATAAATCAATCCTTTTAAACTACCAATTCCTTCTAACCAAATTTCTTCATTACCTGAAAAATCTAAAGTTATTTTTTTTCTTACAATATCATGAATAGTTACAAACTCTACATTTATTACATTCCAAATTCTAGATTCAGAAGTAAAACCAGGTAAATCTATAGTATCTCCAATTTCAAGATTAAAATCATATACTTTAGATTCAGAACCATTATTATTTATCATATACACATTACCATCAACCTCTTCTCTCATAAATAAACCATTAATTTCAAAATACGGAATGCCATTAATAATAACTTCATCTTCTATTCTTATAATATATGTATCAAATAAATCATCAGGACCTTCAAAATTCATTGAAGTACTCAAAATATTCCATTGTTTATTTACATCTAAAATTGGTTCGTAATCTTGTGCAAAAAAATGGAAATGAAAAAGTAAAATTATTACTAAAAGTAATTTTTGTTTCATAACATAATAAGATTAGGT
>CAYQTF010000015.1:0-29486 GCA_964420345.1 uncultured Flavobacteriaceae bacterium | reverse complement strand
CAAATTAATTTTAATGCAAATGTACTACTTATTTCTTAACAAATACTTAGTAATTCTAAAAAGATGATAAAACACACTTGTTATTCTAATTTATAAGAGTATTTTTGCGAAAATTATAATCATCCAAAAATGAAAAATTTAAATAAAATAATTATAGTATTAATTGTAGCGATTACTTTTGTTACATGCAAAGAAGTTAAAAAGGAAAGCCCAATTAAGGAAGTAAGTTACCTTTCGTTTGGCGAAAAAATTTCAGCAGATAATCATTTGTCAAAAACTGATATGTTCACAAAATTTAAATCTTTGAAAAAAGGAGATACCATTAATGTAAAATTTGCTTCAAAAATTAATAAAGTTTGTAAGAAAAAAGGATGTTGGATGCGTTTAGATTTAGACGATAAAAACGAAACTTTAGTACGTTTTAAAGATTATGGTTTTTTTATGCCTTTAAATGCAGATGATAAAGAAGTAATTGTAAACGGAAAAGCATATTTAGATGTAGTTACCGTTGCGCAATTAAGACATTACGCGGAAGATGAAGGTTTAAGCGAAGAAGAAATTAATAAAATTACCGAAGATGAAATTACTTTTGCAGTGGAAAGTGATGGCGTTTTAATGGTGGAATAGGTTCTCATCTTCCGTCTTTCCAAAAGGAAGAGACTACCAATCTTTAATTATAAAAAATCAGTAATGAAAAAAACAATACTTATTTTATCACTTATTTTTGCATTCATTTCTTGTGAAAAACCTAAAGGAAAAGAGCAGAAAGAAGAAATGATAATGTACGTGCCGTCAGAAATGACAGTACTTATGCGAGAAATGTTTGAATTTAAAGAGAAATCGAAACAACAAATTGAAAATGGTGAGTTGCCTTTAAACTTCCCTGAAAAATTTAAAAAAATACATTCAGCGGAATTGTCAGATCAATTTGAGCGTGATGCTTCTTTTAAAGGTTATACAAATTTATATTTTCAAGATATAGAGAGATTAGATAATTCTACTATAGAAACCGCAAAAAAGAATTTTAATCTTGCAATAAATACTTGTATTGCCTGTCATAATACTACTTGTCACGGACCGATTACTAGAATTAAAAAGTTGCTGATTAAGTAAGTTGATTTTTAAAAATTTGACTTTATCAAATGTTTTTACTAACTTCGTACTTCGTTATATATAAAACATTGAAACAATTTTATATGTAATCTTTACCTGCAAGCAAAAACGACAAACCTGAATTCAAGAACTTAACGCAACAATTCTGAATAGTAATATGAAAGACGTAATTTTATTGAACAATTTATTCAATGGAGAATATATTAAGGGAAATGATGGAAGAATTGGTGGTGAAATTATTAATCTGTATCAATCTGATAATAATGGATATTATATTTATGTAAACCCTCACGGAAATATCCATAAAAAATGGGACGACCGAATTAAGCACATATTATTTATTCGGTCTGTTGGTAATGGTGTCGTAAAAATAATAGGAAAAGCAGAAATTGAGGAGCAAATAAGTCATAATGCGATCAGAAAAACAGGCGCAGGAATTGATGCTTCCCAGAAAACATATATTGATAAAAACAAAATTACTTACGGAAATGTTATAATTAAGGAATTAGGTTCTTGGTCAAATTTCTTTATTACATTTAAAGCCAAAACTGTAAATAAAGCCAAAATAGACATCTATTTAACAATCAATGAAAATAAAGCATATCCAACTAATAATACCTTTGTTTTAAAAAATGTAAAAAGAATAAATAATCAGTCTCAAAAGTTATATATCGAATCATCTAATATTAATCACCTTACATTAACAAAAGTTATTGAAAACTCTAATTTTTGGAAAAAAGACACAGTAAGTAAGGTTGATTTTTCTCAAGAAAAAGTAAGTTCCGAAAGTTTTCTATCAATAATAAAAAAAGAGAATGATGAATTAGTCAATTCCAATTTATTAGCATATTTTCTTGAAAATGATAAAATATTTTGGTCTGATTTCGTTAAAAATATTTTAAAAATATCAGAAAATAAAGTAATCAATGGTAATCCAAAAATCACAAGAGAATTAGTTGGTAACATTGATTTATTAATAGAAGTTGAAGGATATGCTATCATAATTGAAAATAAAATAAAATCAGGAATAAATGGTAGAAAAAGTAACGGATATTCACAATTAGAAAAATATGTAGAGAAAGCAGTTGAATATTTTAAAAATTCAAATCGAAAATTATATTTTTATGTATTAAGACCTGATTACAATAATGAAGATTATACAGTGTTCAATAAAGGAGGTAGATATTCAGAGATTAAATATTCTGAAATTTACAAAATTATTGAGAATCGAAATGAAGGTTTACATTTTGAAGAATTTAAAAGGGTTGTAAAAAAACACTCAGCGGAATATGATAATGATTTATTTGAATTAATGACTGATAGATTTATTAAACAAATAAAAAGTAAACAGAAATGATGAACTGCCAGCAGGTAACAATGTGTAACAGATAATTGCGGTTTTGTGCTTAACCCAAAATTTAGTACTTTTACAAAGTTAAGTGTTTAACCAAAGGTTTAGGCATTTTAAATCCGCAACTACGGTTACACCAACGAAAAACGTAATTACACAATACAGGTTAATTATGTCTTTATTTTAAAATCAAAGGAATATTAAACCGTAAAACAACCATTAACAAAAGTTTAATACTATAAATAAAGTATTTAAAACAATATTTTGTCATAATTTAGTAAATTCGCAGATTAACTAAGAATTCAAAAAAAGACAAATGCTTTCATTTAATTACAAAAAGTACAATAACATATTTGGTTGGTTAGTTTTTGCAGTTGCATTAATAACCTATACGTTAACCTTAGAACCAACAGTTAGTTTTTGGGATTGTGGAGAGTATATATCTACTTCTGCTAAATTACAAGTAGGTCATCCGCCAGGAGCACCATTATTCCAGATGTTAGGTGCGTTCTTTGCTATGTTTGCAACCGATGTAACGCAAATTGCCAAAATGGTAAACTTTATGTCAGCACTTTCTAGTGCCTTTACCATATTATTTTTATTTTGGTCTATTACTTATTTAGGTAAAAAAATGTTACTTAAAAAAGGAGAAGAATTAAAAAACGGACAAGCATTCGCGATTTTAGCAAGTGGTATTGTAGGTGCATTAACCTATACGTTTTCAGATAGTTTTTGGTTTTCGGCAGTAGAAGCAGAGGTTTATGCTATGTCTTCCTTTTTAATGGCATTGTTACTTTGGTTAGGTTTGCGCTGGGAAGCAGAAATGGACAAACCAAGAGGTCACAAATGGTTGTTATTAATAAGTTTGGTAGTCGGTTTGTCTTTTGGGGTACATATTTTATCGTTATTAGTAATTCCTTCCATAGTATTTATATACTTTTTTAAGACCTATAAAAAAGTAACCGTAAAGAATTTTTTATTAGCAAATGTAGTTTCCATTTTAGTATTGGCATTTGTGTTTAAGTTCTTGTTTCCGTTTACATTAAAGTATTTTAGTTTTATGGAACTTACTTTTGTAAACACTTTAGGTATGCCGTTTAATTCAGGTAGTATTTTTGCTGGATTATTATTAATTGCAGGGTTTTATTATGGATTAAAATACACACGTAAAAATAATTTAAAGACTGCAAATTTATTAGTATTATGCGTTTTGTTTATCATGATTGGTTTTTCCTCTTGGTTAATGTTGCCAATTAGAGCAAATGCAAATACTACTATTAATGAGAATAATCCGTCTAGTGCTAGGGAATTATTAGCTTATTATAATAGAGAACAATATGGCGATGCGAATGTTTTTTATGATGATTTTTACACCACATTATACGATAGAACACAAGATGAAGATAGACCATATTTAGACGATAAACCAAAATATGAAAAAGATGAAAAATTAGGTGAATATGTTATCGTAAACAAAAACGAGTATAAAAACTCCATACCAAATTATGGTAATGAGCACAAGGGTTTTATGCCAAGAATGGTAACTCAATCTAAAGATGTTATTGATAATTATATACGTATTACTGGCGAAATGCCAAAATTCAAATTAAAACCAAAACATGATATTGACCCTTATTATAAAGAGTTTTATGATAAGATAAAGCAAAATTACGAAGGTTTTATGGATAGTTATTTGTCAGGGCAACAAGATCGTGCTGCGTATATGAAATATCTAAACGAAAATCAAGAATTTTTAAACGTGCAAAAACCAAGTTTTTATAGCAATCTTAAATTTATGTTCGATTATCAGTTTGGTACTATGTATGGTCGTTATTTTATGTGGAATTTTACAGGTCGTCAAGATGATATACAAAATCAATTAGATAATCACGGTAATTGGTTAAGTGGTATTGATTTTATGGATAACCCAAGATTAGGTACACAAAAAGGATTGCCAAAAGAAGTATTAGAAAATAAAGCAAGAAACACCTATTACTTTTTACCATTTATTTTAGGAATAATTGGTCTAATGTTTCAATTACAAAAAGATAAAAAGAATTTTTACATGCTCTTACTCTTCTTTTTATTTACAGGTTTGGCCGTAATATTTTATACCAATCCGAAACCTTTTGAACCAAGAGAAAGAGATTATGCTGTAGTTGGTTCTTTTTATATTTTTGCAGTTTGGGTAGGTTTTGGAGTTTTAGGACTTTTTGAATCTATTCGTAAAACAATAAATCCTAAAATTGCATCAATTGCAGTTGGTGTATTGTGTCTTTTTTCGGTGCCTTTATTAATGGCATACCAAAATTGGGATGATCATGATAGATCTAATAGATTTACTGCACTCAAAAACGCAAAATCTTATATGTCTTCTTGTCAAGAAAATGCCATCATGTTTACTATTGGTGATAATGATACTTTTCCGCTTTGGTATATGCAAGAAGTCGAAAATTATAGAACCGATATAAAATTAATTAACACTAGTTTATTTGCAACCGATTGGTATATAGATCAACAAAAAAGAGCAACCTATAAAGCAGCGCCAATCCCATCACAATTAACACATAAAGATTATAGAACAGGTTCTTTAGACGTTGCTTATCATATACCAAAAGATGTTGGTCAATATGCTGTTAAAGATTTTAATCAAGATATTACGTTGGATAGCACTAATCTTTCCAAAGAAAAAGAACAACGTATAGATATTAAATTTTTTATGAATTGGATAGCTTCAAAAGACAAAGGAACTAAAGAAGATGTAAGAGGTAATAATCATTTTGAAAAAACATATCCAACAAATAAACTAAGATTATACGTAGATAAAGAAACTGTTCTTAAAAATAATATTGTAGAACCCGAAGACGAACATTTAATTGTGCCATATATTGATTTTGATATTGATGAAAATGGCCTAACAAAAAACAGAATATTAATGTTAGATGTTTTAGCGAACAATAATTGGGAACGACCAATTTATTTTACAGGTGGCGCATTCGCAGATGAAGAGTATCTTTGGTTAAAAGATTATCTGCAATTAGACGGTTTGGCATATAAACTTGTGCCAATTAAATCTCCAACAAAAGAAAGAAGTCCGATGGATTTAGGTAGAATTAATACAAAAGTATTGTATAATTACTTTAAAAAATTAGATTTTAAAAATTCTAACGATCCAAATGTGTACTTAGATGTAGAGTCTAGAAGAAATAGTATTTCCTATCGGAATAATTTAAACCGTCTAGCGGAAGCATTAATTAAAGAAGAAAAATTTGAGAAAGCAGAAGAAATGTTAGATTTGTCCGTAGAAAAATTACCAATTAGTATGTATAAACATCATAGTTTATCTTTAGGTTTGGTAGAGAATTATTATGCTATAAATAAAAAGGAGAAAGCGCAAAATGTAGCAAAAGAATTATTAGCAATTTTTCAAGATAATTTAAGGTATTACGCTACGTTAGATGCAAGTGAAAGAGCATTTAATTATGATGATATTGGTACAAATTTATTGATGTATGGTAATATTATTGATACGGCAACAAAATACGATAAAGACTTTGCAAAAGAGCAGTTAGACATTGCATTAGATAACATTCCTTTTAAGATGTATCGAACCGAAGGTTTTGGTTTGACAATAATTGAAAATTACCATTTATTAAACCAAACTAAAAAAGCACAAGATTTATCTCGTAAAATGATAGAATCTTATACCTTAGAATTAACCCAATTTGCAAACTTAGTGAAAAGTAAAAATGGCAAGTTAGGCGATGCAATGATTTATAGAGAGTTTGACAAAATCACGCCAACAGTTGAGTTTTATAAATATGTAATGAATGAAAACCTAGGTAAAGATTCTATCTTTTCTTTAGAGATAGAAAAAGGTTTTGATGAAGTATTTAAATTATTAGAAAATGCTATGGAATAGTTAATGTTAGGTAATCTTTAAGCAAAGCAATAGATAGAATAATCTGGAGAGTTGCTTTTTCTTTGCGAACTTCGCGTAAGTCTTAGCGAACTTTGCGGTTAAAAAAATCACAATGAGTTTCTATTTTGTAAAAACACCAAAATTAATTCAATCTTTTTACAAGAATTATATTTGGAAAATAGATACTAATAAAAAAGAAATCTATCTCACTTTTGATGATGGACCAACACCGATAGTAACCGAATTTGTGTTAAATACTTTAAAAAAACACCAAGCAAAAGCAACTTTCTTTTGTATTGGAAAGAATGTGCAAGAAAACCCAGAATTATTTAAACGAATTTTAAACGAAAATCACACTATTGGTAATCATACTCAAAATCATTTAAATGGTTGGACAACATCTGTTAATGAGTATATTAAAAATATTGAAGAGGCAGAAAATTGTATTTTGCAAAACTTACTTTTAAATAAAAAAGGCATACAACAAAAACTATTTAGACCACCTTACGGAAAAATAAAAAAAAGACAAGCAAAAATAATTTTAAAAAATGATTGTAAAATAATAATGTGGTCTGTTTTAAGTGGTGATTTCGATACAACAATAAAGCAACAGCAATGTTTGCAAAATGTATTACAAAATGTAGAATCGGGTAGTATTGTTGTTTTTCATGATAGCGAAAAAGCATACAATAAACTTAAAAATGTGTTACCAAAAATGCTAACACATTTTTTAAGTCTTGGCTTTAAATTTAAAGCGATTTAACTAAGGGAAGCTAATTGTTTTGTGTAGTCAATAAAAGATATCTGTCTTTCTTCTAAATAACCAATAAGGTATTTGTAGGCAGTTTTTTCACCACTATTGTTTTCAATACTATGTAGGCAATTGTATAATTTATTTATTTCGGTTTTTGTTTTAAAAGAAATAGCATTATGTTTTATAGAATATGCAATATTTAAGTTTTTAGTTTTATTTGGAGTGTAATTGTTTAGACTCCAAAAATATTTACCATTTTTAGTTTTATTTTTAACAATTACACCAATTTCCATGCCTTTTTCAATATAATACTTAGTGAAATCTGAAATTATTTTAGGCATTTCAGGGTGTTTAATTAAATCTAAACTATTCTGTAATAATTCTTTTTCTGAATAACCAGAATTTTTAATAAAGTCAGTATTGCAAAATTTAATGGTGTTTTTAGTAGTAATTCTACATATAGACACTGTGTTTTTGTCAATCAAAAACTCTTCGTTAATCAACTTTAAAGGTTTAGAAGCTTCCTTCTCTTGTATAGTAATTAAATCATGTTGACTTTTTTTGACAAGGGTTTTCATAAAATGTGCTGATTTAGTTTAGGCGAATGTAAAAGGTTATTAACAAATTTTAATAAAATTGTTAACAACTAAGATGTAATTGTTAATAACTATACAGGTCAACAAGATAAAACAATGATAATCAGCGAATTGCGTAAAAATAAATTGTTAGTAATCCGAGTTGGTTATTAACAATGAATAATTTGCGAGTTGACCAATGCGTTAAAAGAATTGATACCTCTTTCTTCAAGGTAGCCTATTAAGTATTTTTCAGAAACTTTTTTGTTTAGTCTTATTTCCAAAGAATTTAGAATATTGATTAATTTTAGTAATCTGAAATCTTTATGAGGAAGTAATTCACTTTTAATATTAAATTCAATAGTATTGTTAGAGATTATCTCAAAATTACTTGTTGTCCAAAAAACAGAATTGTTGGTGTGCGTGTGTTTGATCAAAGAGATATTTTCTTTTTTAATAATAATATCGAATAATTTTTGAAAAAAAACATCTTTTTTATTTAGAGACCTCTCAATAGAAAATGTTTTTCCGATATGATTTTTGTTCGTAAAACCTATGATTTCAATATGTAAATCTAATGTCGATTGTTTATTGAATTTAAGTTTTAGTTTACTTGTAGGTTGTATTGTGTTATTTAGAGTAGGCAAGGAGTTTAAACTAAATAGAAATGTATCAGAATTAACTGATTTATTAATGTAAGGGGTCATAATTAAGGGGATATTATGAGATTATTTTTCTTTTCGCTACCTCAAAAATATATAATTATAATCAATAATTATGTGAATGTTAATAAGTTTTAAGAATTATAGAGAAAACATTTCCAAATAACATCATTCGGAGTTTGAGCAAAAACATTAATTATAATAGGTTTGTTTGTGTCTAAGTCTTTTTTAACAGGATGATTGAATTTTATTTTAAAAGCATGAAGATGTATGCCACCGTTTTTGTTACTTCGATCAAACCCGTATTTTAAATCTCCTTTTATAGGTGATTTTATGGCAGAAAGTTGTGCTCTAATTTGATGATGCCTTCCTGTTTCTAAATCAATTTCTAAAATGGAATAATTATCTAACTTCTGAATTATTTTGTAATGGAGAACTGCTTTTTTTGTATTTTCAACTTCTGAATTAAAAATAATAGCTTTATTGTTTTTCGGATTTTTTCTTAAGAAATGAACTAAAGTATCTTGTGTTTTTTCAGGTTTATTTTTGACTACAGCAAGGTATGTTTTTTGGATGGTTTTGTCACGTAGCATTTTGTTTAATCTTGTTAATGCTTTAGAAGTTCGAGCAAAAATAACAATACCACTTGTTGGTCTGTCAAGTCTATGTACAACACCTAAATATACATTGCCAACTTTATTATATTTAATTGCTACGTATTCTTTTACAACTTCACTTAAGGGTTTATCTTTAGTTTTATCGCCTTGTACAATGTCGCCAACACGTTTGTTTACAATTATTAAATGATTGTCTTCATAAACTACTTGTAAATTCTCTTTAGTAGATATTGTTCTAACATTGTATTTTGGCCTTTGGTCTTCGGTATTCAGTATTCGGTCTTCGGTCTTCGGTCTTATTTTTTTAGACCTTTTCATAAAGAAGAATTTATTCCATCAATATAATCTATAATTTCTTTTTTGCCTGTTTTGTCAACAGAAGATGAAATTAGGTAATGTGGCATTGTTTCCCAATACTCAAGCATACTCTTTATGTAAATATTTATATTTTTAGTTACTTTTGTTTTAGGTATTTTGTCTGTCTTTGTAAAAATAATACTAAACGGAATATTATTCTCTCCTAAAAATTGCATAAACTCTAAATCTATTTTTTGCGGTGTATGTCTGGAATCAATTAAGACAAATGTGCATACTAATTGTAAGCGTTTACTAAAATAGTCATATATAAGATCTTGAAATTTAGACCGTGCTTTTTTGGAAACTTTTGCGTAACCATAACCTGGTAAATCTACCAAAAACCATTCTTTATTAATGATAAAATGATTAATTAATTGTGTCTTACCAGGTTTATTAGATGTTTTAGCAAGACTTTTATGGTTGGTAAGCATGTTGATTAATGAAGATTTTCCAACATTAGATCGACCAATAAAAGCATATTCTGGTATTTTGTCTTGCGGACATTTTTTTACATCTGAATTACTAATAACAAATGTTGCAGTGTTGATTTTCATAAGGAATCAATAATTTAGTTTGCTGAATTTAGGGTAAAGTGATTGAGTAGTCTTAAATTTAAAACTCATTTGCATTTAACCACTTTTCGACTATTTTATTAAATTCATTAGGATGTTCCATCATAGATGCGTGGCCACATTTGTCAATCCAAAATAAGTCAGAATTCGGTAATAATTTATGAAATTCTTTTCCAACATTTGGTGGTGTAACCTCGTCGTTTTTTCCCCAAATTAAACATGTAGGTGTTTTTATGTTAGGTAGATCTTTCGCCATATTGTGTCTAATAGCACTTTTGGCAATTGCTAAGATTCTAATTAATTTAGTTCTATCGTTTATGACATCAAAAGATTCGTCAACGATCTCTTTGGTTGCAGTTTTTGGATCATAAAATACCTCTTTAACTTTATTGTCAACATATTCATAATCTCCTCTTCTAGGAAAACTTCCGCCCATTGCGTTTTCGTAAAGACCAGAACTACCTGTTAGTATCATTCCTTTTATTTTTTCGTTATACATTTTTGCATAATATAAAGCAATATGACCACCAAGAGAATTTCCTATTAGTATATAGTCTTCCAATTTTTTGTATTCAATAAAACTCTTTACGAATTTCGAAAGATTTTTAACATTGGTTTTGATTAAAGGTAAATCGTAAATAGGTAGTTGGGGCATTATTACTTGGTATCCTTTTTTTGGAAAATAGTCAAAAACACCTTCAAAGTTACTTAAATTACCCATTAAACCATGGAGTATAATTAAAGGTTGTCCTTCACCAACTTCAAGGTATTCAAAACCTCCATCTTTTTTTAAATTTTTATTCATTAAAACATCAAGTTTAATTTTGGTTGCAAAGTTAAATAATTGTTTCCAAAATACTCTTTTTCTTCGATATGATAATTGATTTTTTTTAAAATTATATTCAATTTTAATTAAGTAACTGAAAAACAACGAAATAAAATCAAATAATAAAGTTATTAACAAAGTGGTAAAATATGGAAAAAAGTGGTAATTAATCGTATATTTGTCCTGTAAATCAATAGGTAGCGCATTAAAGTGGTAAATCTAATAGGAACATACGAATGTAAAGCAGACGCAAAAGGCCGTCTAATGATGCCTGTTGCTATAAAAAAACAACTGCAAAGTATTCTGCAAGAAGGTTTTGTATTGAAACGTTCGGTTTTTCAACCTTGTTTAGAATTATATCCGATGAGTGAATGGAATACAATGATGCAAAGCGTAAATAAATTAAATCGTTTCAAGAAAAAAAACAATGATTTTATAAGAAGATTTACTGCTGGTGTAAAGACAGTAGATTTAGATGTTACAGGAAGGTTGCTGATTCCTAAAGATTTACACGCATTTGCAGGAATTTCTAAAGAAGTGGTTTTAGCATCCGCTGTAAATATTATAGAAATTTGGGATAAAGACAAATACGAAAAAGCGATTGATGATGCGACTGGAGATTTTGCCGATTTAGCCGAAGAAGTAATGGGAAATACAGAGGAAGATGAAATATCATAATCCAGTTTTGTTGCACGAAAGTGTTGATGGTTTAGATATAAAACCAAACGGAATTTATGTAGATGTAACTTTTGGTGGTGGCGGACATTCGCAAGAAATCTTAAACCGACTAGGTAAAGATGGTAAATTATTCGCTTTTGATCAAGATGAAGATGCTTTAGGAAATATAATTGATGACGAACGATTTACATTAATAAATGAAAATTTTAGATACACAAAACGGTTTTTACGTTTTCATGGAATAAAAAAAGTTGATGGGATATTAGCAGATTTAGGAGTTTCATCACATCAGTTTGATGTTGCAGAAAGAGGTTTTTCAACAAGATTTGATGCGGATTTAGATATGCGAATGAATCAAAATGACAAAAAATCGGCTTTTGAGGTGATTAATTTTTATGAAGAAAAGCAGTTGGCAGATGTGTTATTTCAATATGGAGAATTACGAAGTTCTAGAGCAATTGCATCAAAAATTGTAGAGGCAAGAGAAGAGGAAAAGATTAAAACAAGTTTTCAGTTAAAAACAATTTTGGCAAAATTTTTACCTAAAGCAAAAGAGCATAAAATATTAGCACAAATATATCAAGCAGTACGAATTGAAGTAAACCAAGAGTTAGAAGTTTTAAAAGAATTTTTATTACAAACGGTTGATTTGTTAGATGAAGGCGGAAAGTTGAGTGTGATTTCGTATCACTCATTAGAAGATAGGTTAGTGAAAAGAATGATTCAGAAAGGAATGTTTGAAGGTGAACCAGAAAAAGATTTTTACGGAAATTTTTCAGTTCCATTTAAAAAAGACAAAAAATTAATCATTCCGAATGCAGAAGAAATAAAACAAAACAACCGAGCAAGAAGTGCAAAGTTACGTATTGCTTTTAAAGTATAATCGCAAGAAAAAAAGAGAAAACAGGTAAGACAAAAATCTATAAAATCTGTGAAATCTGTAAAATCTGTAAGTTCTGTGTGACAAAAGAAAAGAAAAAATAGGCAAGACAAAAAATCTATAAAATCTGTAAGTTCTGTGTGACAAAAGAAAAGAAAAAATAGGCAAGACAAAAAATCTATAAAATCTGTGAGTTCTGTGTGACAAAAGAAAAGAAAAATAGTCAAGACAAAAAATCTGTGAAATCTGTGAGTTCTGTGTGACAAAAGAAAAGAAAAAATAGTCAAGACAAAAATCTGTGAGTTCAGTGTGACAAAAGAAAAGAGAATAAAAAATGAACCTTAAACAAAAAACATACAATATCTTAAAAGGAAAATTCCTGGTAGATGGTGATGCTTTAAAAAATTGGGTGTTTCTAATATTCTTAACCGTGTTAGGTTTAATAATGATTTCAAGTTCGCACAGTATAGATAGAAAAGTACAGAAAATAGCAAAGTTAACTACAAAAAGAAAAGAGTTAAGAGCACAATTTGTAGCGGTACGATCCGATTTAATGAAAATGAAAATGGAATCAAACATCGTAAAAAAGTTAGAAGGTAAAGGTTTGTTTGTGTCAACTAAACCACCAACAAAAATAAGAATAGTAAAGAGTAAGGAGAAGTAAGCTAATGGCAATCGAAAAAAAGAACATATTAAAAAAATTATATCCAATAGCAATTGGGTTGTTCTTGTTTGCATTAGCAATTATGTATAAGATTGTTAGTATTCAATCCAATAGTACTTTATTTAAAAACGAAGCAGATACAAAAACAGTAAAATCATTCGATATTCCTGCAAACCGTGGTAATGTGTATTCTGCGGATGGTAGTTTATTGGCAACATCGGTTTCTAGGTTTGATATAAGAATGGATTTAGTTTCAGTTTCTAAAGACAATTTCTCAAAAAATGTAAAAGGATTGTCAAAGTCGTTATCTAAAATGTTCGGAAAATCTTCGAGTCACTGGGAAACGTATCTTAGAAAAGCGAAGAAGAATAAAAGTAGATATTTATTAATTGCAAAGAACTTAAGTTATACCGAATATCTAAAAGTAAAAAGTTTTCCATTATTTGAATTAGGACCATATAAAGGTGGTTTTATAAAAGAGCGACGAACAGTTCGTGAAAGGCCAATTGGTAAAATTGCTGAACGAACTATTGGTTGGGACGAACATCGTATTGATGCAGAAGGTAATAAATATGCAGTAAGAGTTGGTTTGGAAGGTAATTTCAGAAACTATTTAAGAGGAAAAAATGGCTATCAGGTAAAACAAAAAATAGCAAAAGGACAATGGAAACCAATATACGATGGTCAAGAAATTGAACCAATTGACGGTCAAGATATTATAACAACTATCAATACTAATATTCAAGATATTGCACATCATGCACTTTTAGGACAATTAGAAAAATTCAATGCAGAACATGGTACTGTTGTCGTTATGGAAACCAAGACTGGTGAAATAAAAGCAATTTCAAATTTAGGAAGATCAAAAAACGGCAAATATTACGAACGTTTAAATTATGCCGTTGGCGAATCGCATGAACCAGGATCAACCTTTAAGTTAATGAGTATGATTGTTGCTTTGGAAGATAAAGTTGTAGATACATCTACGGTAATTGACACAGGAAACGGCAAATGGAAAGTTGGCGGAAGAACAGTAACAGATTCTAAAATTGGTGGTTATGGTAAATTAACTGTTGCAGGTATTTTAGAACATTCTTCAAATATTGGTATTGCAAAAATAATCTATAAAAATTACAAAAATAAACCGCAAAAATTTATTGACGGATTAAATAAAATGGAAGTTGGTTTTAAATTAGATATACCTATTAAAGGAGAAGGAAAACCATACTTGCCATCGCCAAAAGTAAAAGATAAATGGTATAGAACAACTTTACCTTGGATGAGTTTTGGTTATGGAGTTTCCATAACGCCATTACAAACGCTGACTTTTTACAATGCAATTGCAAATAACGGAAAAATGGTAAAACCAATGTTTGTAAAACATATTAAACAACAAGATAAAATTTTAAAAACTTTTGAAACAGAAGTAATAAACGAAAAAATATGCTCCCAAAACACCATAGATAAAGTAAATGTAATGTTACAAAACGCGATTAAACGTGGTACAGCAACCAATATTTACAATAAAAATTACCTGTTAGCAGGTAAGACAGGTACTTGTCAATTAGATTATGGAATAAAAGGAAAAGAAGTGCAATATGTAGCATCTTTTGCGGGTTTTTTTCCAGCAGATAATCCTAAATATTCTTGCATTGTGGTGATTCATCGACCAGATAAAAAAATAGGATTCTACGGAAATATAGTTGCAGCGCCAGTTTTTCAGAAAATAGCACAAAAATTATATACAAGTACGCCAATTCTAAATGAGTTTAACGATTTAAAATCGGATTATAATTCACTAGAAAGAAACTTTGCAAATTACAATACCAATTCGCAAAAGCAGTACAAAAATATACCAAACGTAAAAGGAATGGTTGGTATGGATGCAGTTTCCATATTAGAAAATTTAGGAATGAAAGTAAAATTTAAAGGAAGCGGAAAAGTAAAAAACCAATCTATAAAAGCAGGAGAAAAATTAATAATAGGTAAAACGATTGTGCTTGAATTGAGTTAAAATAGCGAAAAGTTATTAGCGAAGAGAGAAAAATCTGCGAGAATCCGCGGGAGAAAAATAAGAACAAGTAAATCAATAAGAACAAAAAATAGAGTGTCAAATCGCTAAATAGTTTCTTCCCTTTGGGAAGACGGAAGAAGGGAAAATGAAAAACTTAAAAAACATATTAAAAAATCTAGTCATAATTAAAACATATGGCAAGACAGATATGTCAATTAATCAAATAAATTTTGATTCAAGAAAAGTAACAAACAACGACATTTTCGTAGCGCAAAAAGGTTTGCAATTTAATGGTCATAATTATATAGAAAAAGCAATTAAAAAAGGTGCAACCGTAATTATTTTTGAAGATGAAAATTTCAAAATAAATTCAGAAGTTACATTTATTCTGGTAAAAGACACCGATAAAGCATTGGCAATAATTGCTTCGAATTATTACGATAATCCGTCAGAAAAATTAGAATTAATAGGTATTACTGGTACAAATGGTAAAACAACAATTGCTACCTTATTATATGATCTATTCAAAAAAGCAGGATTTAAAGTAGGTTTATTATCCACAGTAATAATCAAGATTGATACGCAAGAAATTGAAGCAACACATACAACACCAGATAGTTTAAGTCTAAATAAATACTTAGCGATGATGGTTAAAAAAGGTGTTTCATATTGTTTTATGGAAGTTTCTTCGCATGGTATTCATCAGCAAAGAACAGCAGGTTTGCATTTTCGAGGTGGCGTTTTTACAAATCTAACACATGATCATTTAGATTATCATAAAACTTTTGCAGAATATCGAGATGTAAAGAAGAAATTTTTTGATGAATTGCCAAAATCGGCTTTTGCTTTAGTGAATGTAGATGATAAAAATGGCGAAGTTATGTTACAAAATAGCAAAGCAATCAAATTGACTTATGCTTTAAAAACAATAGCAGATTACAAAGTAAGAATTTTAGAAAACCAACTTTCAGGTTTGTTATTAAGAATTAATAATAAAGAAATTTGGTCAAAACTAATAGGTAAATTCAATGCGTATAATTTGGTAGCTATTTTTGCCGTTGCAACGGAATTAGATTTAGAAGAACTAGAAACATTACGATTAATAAGCGAATTAAATTCCGTTAGCGGAAGATTTCAATACACAGTTTCTAAAAGCGGTATAACTGCAATTGTAGATTATGCACATACGCCAGACGCACTTAAAAATGTATTGGAAACAATAAATGATATTAAAGTAAACGGAAATAAAGTAATAACTGTAATTGGTTGTGGTGGCGATAGAGACAAAGCAAAAAGACCCAAAATGGGTCATATAGCATCGCAATTATCCGATCAAACAATATTTACATCAGACAACCCAAGAACTGAAAATCCAGATGCAATTATTGAAGATATAGAAAATGGAGTGAAAGAAGAAAACGAAGAAAAAACCTTATCCATTACCAACAGAAAACAAGCAATTAAAACAGCATGTAAATTGGCAAAAAAAGGCGATATATTATTAATAGCAGGAAAAGGACACGAAGATTATCAAATTATAGGAACAGAAAAAACCGACTTTGATGATTTTAAAATAGTGAGTGAAATGCTTTCTTGAATAGAGGTTAGAGGTTAGAAAAAAGAGATTAGAAAAGAAAAAACTTAGATGACCTTAAAATGTCTTATATGGTTAAAAACCGAAACAAATAAAGTAAAATAATAATTAAACAATTAACCAAATAAACAAATAAACAATTAACCAAATAACCAAATAAACAATAACCAATGTTATACAATCTATTCGAATATCTAGAGCAACACTACAACCTAACAGGTGCTGGTTTGTTTCGTTTTATCACGTTTCGTTCGGCGTTGGCATTTGTTATGGCATTGTTTATTTCGACTTTTTATGGTAAGCGCATTATCAATAAATTACGCAAAATGCAAATTGGTGAAACCGTTCGTGATTTAGGTTTAGATGGTCAAAAAGAAAAAGCAGGCACACCGACTATGGGTGGAATTATCATCATAATCGGTACATTAATTCCTGTTTTATTATTAACACAATTAGATAATGTATATATCATTTTATTAATCATCACCACATTATGGATGGGAACAATCGGTTTTATAGACGATTATTTAAAAATTAATAAAAAAAATAAAGACGGATTAAAAGGCAGATTTAAAATTATAGGGCAAGTTGGTTTAGGTTTATTGGTTGGTTTGGTTTTATATTTTAATCCGAATGTAACTATTAAGGAAGAAAAACTTAGCAACCAAATTGAAATTACGGAAAATGCAAATCCTTCACAACACTTTGGTGAAGCGAAAAAATCGACTAAAACAACCATTCCGTTTTTTAAAAATAACGAGTTTGATTATGCAAGTTTAATTTCATGGATTGGCGATGATTACCGAAAATACGCATGGATTCCGTTTGTGTTAATAGTAATATTTATCATAACAGCAGTTTCTAACGGCGCAAACCTAACCGACGGAATTGATGGTTTAGCTGCAGGCACATCTATGATTATTGTAGCAACATTGGCGGTTTTCGCTTGGGTTTCAGGAAATTTAGTTTTTGCCAATTACTTAAATGTAATGTTTATACCAAACTCAGGTGAAATGACCATTTTTATTTCGGCATTTATTGGTGGTTTGATTGGTTTTTTGTGGTACAACACATTTCCTGCGCAAGTATTTATGGGCGATACAGGAAGTTTAACCATTGGCGGAATTATAGCAGTAATAGCAATTGCAGTAAGAAAAGAAATGTTGATACCAATTTTAGCAGGTATCTTTTTAATAGAAGTAACTTCAGTTATGTTACAGGTAAGTTACTTTAAATACACTAGAAAAAAATATGGTGAAGGAAAACGCATTTTTTTAATGTCGCCATTACATCATCATTATCAGAAAAAAGGAATTCATGAAAGTAAGATAGTCGTACGGTTTTGGATTATAGGAGTTATGTTGGCAGTGCTAACGATTGTGACTTTAAAAGTGAGGTAAAAATGTGTATTTGTTTTTTGTGTAATTGTTTAATCGCTAATGCACAATTAAACAATTAAACAATTAAACAAATGAAAATATTAGTTGTTTTAGGAGCAGGAATAAGCGGTATAGGAACAGCAATCCTAGCAAAAAAACAAGGTTATAAAGTCTTTATTTCCGATAACGGAAAGATAAGCGATAAGTATAAAAAAGTTCTTTTACATAATGACTTTCAATTTGAGGAAGGCAAACATTCAGAAGATAAGATTCTACAAGCAGATGTAGTGATGAAAAGTCCTGGAATTCCAGATTCAATTCCGTTAATAAAAAAAATTAAGGAAAACGGCATACCAGTAATTTCAGAAATCGAATTTGCAAATGAGTTTACAAACGCAGAAATAGTTGGCATAACTGGTAGTAACGGCAAAACAACCACAACATTATTGTTGAGTCACATTTTAAAAAGCGAACAAAATTTAAAATTAAAGAATGTTGGAACAGCAGGTAATGTCGGTGACAGTTTCGCTTTGCAAGTAGCAAAGCAAGAAAATGATTTGTATGTGTTAGAGTTGAGTAGTTTTCAATTAGATGGTATTGTAGCATTTGCGCCATATATCGCAATAATTACAAATATATCACCAGATCATTTAGATAGATACGATTATAACTATCAAAATTATATCGATTCAAAACTAAGGATTACAATGAATCAAACAGCAGATGATTATTTAATTTTTGATGCCGATGATAAAGCGATTCAAAAATGGTTAGAAAACAATAAAACCAAAGCCAAATTATTACCATTTACACTTGGTGATATATCATTCCTGCGAAGGCAGGAATCTACGGAAGAAAGTATGGTGAAAGGAGCATTTATAAAAGAAAATAAAATAGTAGTAATAATAGATAAAAATACATTTACGATGAGTATAGCAGAATTAGCATTATTAGGAAAGCACAATGTAAAGAATGCCATGGCAGCAACTATGGCAGCGAAATTGCTAAAGGTAAGAAAAGAGACAATCAGAAAAAGTTTGTCGGACTTTGAAGGTGTAGAACATCGTTTAGAAAATGTATTGAAAATTAACGGAGTTCAGTATATAAACGATAGTAAAGCAACCAATATTAATGCAACTTATTATGCTTTAGAAAGTATGAATACACCAACAGTTTGGATTGTTGGTGGCGTTGATAAAGGAAACGATTACGACGAATTATTACCTTTTGTAAACGAAAAAGTAAAAGCAATAGTTTGTTTAGGTGAAGATAATGAGAAAATTTTAGAAACTTTTTCTGGAATAATTGACACTATAGTAGAAACAAAAGGAGCAGAAGAAGCAGTTAAAGTTGCTTATAAATTATCTGAAAAAGGAGACACAGTTTTATTGTCACCTGCATGTGCAAGTTTCGATTTATTCGAAAATTACGAAGATAGAGGAAGACAATTTAAAAATGCAGTAAGACAATTGTGATAAAAAAAGTACTTAAAGTTAAAAGTTGATAGTAAAGATAAAATTTGAATTAAAAACAAAAATTAATAGTTAGCACAAAGTAAAACTCTAGGCACTCTAAGTATTTTAGACACTTTAGGCACTCATTTGAAATGAACAACATCATAAAACATATAAAAGGAGATAAAACAATATGGGCAATCGTCGGTATGCTTGCTATATTCTCATTTTTACCTGTTTATAGCGCAAGCACAAACTTGGTATATGTAGTTTCTAACGGAACAACTGGTGGACATTTATTAAAACACGCAGTATTATTAACGTTAGGGTTTATTATTATTTATACAACACATCGCATTCCGTATAGATATTTTAGTGGTTTATCGGCTATAATGATTCCTGTAGTTTTATTGTTACTTGCTTATACCTTATTGCAACCAAGAAATCAAGATGCAATTATGGCGGCAAGATGGATTTCAGTACCTTTTACAGGTTTTAAGTTTCAAACATCCACTTTAGCAGGTGTAATTTTAATGGTATATATCGCTAGGTATTTTGCAAGAAACAAAGATCAAAAAATTGAATTCAAACAAAGTATTGTCCCGTTGTGGTTACCTGTTTTAGCAGTAATTGGTTTGATATTCCCTGCCAATTTTTCAACCGCAGCAATTTTGTTTGTGATGGTAATTATGCTTACTTTCTTTGGAAATTACCCAATAAAATATATTTTATCGATTGGTGCATTAGGTATTGTACTAATTATGTTATTTATATTGACTGTAAAAGCATTTCCAGATAGTTTTAAAAACTCACGAGTACAAACTTGGATCAATAGAGTCGATAATTTCTCCGATGAAGACAGTAAAGAGAATTACCAATCTCACAAAGCGCAAGTTGCAATTTATGCAGGTCATACTTTCGGTAGAGGTTCTGGTAAGAGTATTCAGAAGAATTTTTTACCACAATCATCATCCGATTTTATCTTTGCAATTATTGTGGAAGAATATGGTTTGTTAGGAGCGTTTGCAGTAATCACATTGTATTTGTTATTGCTATTTAGAATTGTAATTGTAGCAACAAAAACGAAAACCATCTTCGGAACTTTAGTAGTTATTGGTGTTGGAATTCCCATAGTATTTCAAGCATTTACAAATATTGCAGTTGCTGTTGGTTTGTTCCCAGTAACTGGTCAACCATTACCGTTAATTAGTGCTGGTGGAACTTCCATTTGGATGACCTGTTTCGCAATAGGAATTGTACTAAGTGTAAGTGCAGCAAAAGACGAAGATGTAGATAAAGTTAGGCAAGAATTAGACTCTGATAATCCGTTAGATATTTTACACGAAGCAATTGGGTAGTTTAGGTAAAAGGTTTTAGGTTAAAGGAGAAAGTGAAAAACAGAATATTGATTAAACGAATAAAAAGAATTAAATAACAAATTAGTTTCTTCCCTTTTGGGAAGACGGAAGATGGGAAAACAAATAAACATATTACTCTCAGGTGGCGGAACAGGCGGACACATTTATCCTGCAATTGCAATAGCAGACGAATTAAAATCTCGTTTTCCTAATGCAAACTTTTTGTTTGTAGGTGCAAAAGATCGCATGGAAATGGAAAAAGTACCGCAAAACGGTTATGAAATTAAAGGTTTGTGGATTAGCGGAATTCAAAGAAAACTAACACTAAAAAATTTAAGTTTCCCTTTTAAATTAATAAGTAGTTTATGGAATGCAAATAAAATAATTAATCAATTTAAACCAAATGTAGTTATTGGTACTGGCGGATTTGCTTCAGGACCAACATTAATGAGAGCAAGTGCAAAAGGAATTCCTACATTAATACAAGAACAAAATTCGTTTCCAGGAATTACCAATAAATTATTAAGTAAAAAAGCAAATAAAATATGTGTTGCTTACGATGGTTTAGAACGATTTTTTCCGAAAGATAAAATTATAAAAACTGGTAATCCGGTAAGGCAAGATTTGTTAAATGTGACTAGTAAAAGAGAAGAAGCAATAAAGTATTTTAACTTAGATAAATCGAAGAAAACACTAGTTGTAATTGGCGGAAGTTTAGGTGCAAGAGCAATAAATAAACTAATTGAAAATCAATTAAATTGGTTAGTAGAACAGAATATACAAGTAATCTGGCAAACAGGAAAGTTGTATTACCAAGAATATAAAAAACACGATAAAATAAAGAATGTGCAAACACATGCGTTTTTAAATAAAATGGATTTCACTTATGCAGCAGCAGATATAATAATAAGCCGTGCTGGCGCAGGATCAATATCGGAATTATGTATTGTTGGGAAACCAGTCATATTTATTCCGAGTCCAAATGTATCTGAAGATCATCAAACAAAAAACGCACAAGCAGTAGTCAATAAAGATGCAGCAATACTAATAAAAGAAAGTGAGTTAGAAAGATTTCAAATTCTATTCGCTGGTTTGATTGATGATGAAGAAAGACAGCAACAATTAGGTAAAAATATAAAACAATTAGCATTGCCAAACGCAACAAGTGATATAGTAGAAGAAGTATTAAGAATAATGAAAAATAATTAAAAAAACTTTGTGAGCCTTCATTTTTTCTTAGTGAATCTTTGTGAAATAACAATTAGTAAAACAAAATTGAGTAAAAAAACAAACATATCAAACTACAAAAACATATTCTTCATAGGAATAGGCGGAATTGGTATGTCTGCACTCGCACGTTATTTTAAAGCAAATAAGAAGAACGTCGCAGGTTACGATAAAACAAAAACAAAACTAACTTTAGAATTAGAAAAGTTAGGGATAGAAATTCATTATAAAGATGCAGTAAATAATATTCCTAAATCATTTTTAAATAAAGAAGAAACGTTAATAGTTTACACACCAGCAATATCAAACAATCATAAAGAATATAATTACTTTAAAGAAAACGGATTTACCATTCTAAAAAGAGCAGAAATATTAGGATTAATAACAAACGAAACCTTTTGTTTTGCAGTTGCAGGAACGCATGGCAAAACCACAACATCTACAATATTAGGGCATATTTTAAAAGAATCTAATGTTAATGCGACTTCGTTTTTAGGCGGAATTGCAGTAAATTATAATTCCAATTTAATACTAGGTGATAATAAAATTTCTGTAGTAGAAGCTGATGAATATGACCGTTCATTTTTACAATTAAATCCAAATATTGCTTGTATCACATCAACCGATGCAGATCATTTAGATATTTATGAAAAAGCAAATGTATTAGAAGAATCCTTTCAAGAATTTGCCGATAAAGTAAGCGATAGACTGTTCGTAAAATATGGATTGCCATTAAATGGAATAACTTTCGGGTTAGAAGAAGAAGCAACTTATCAAGCGCTAAATATTAAGACAGAAAACGGTTATTCGGTTTTCGATATCAAAACACCAACCGAACTAATAAAAGATGTAGAATTCCAAATGTTTGGAAATCATAATATCTTAAATGCACTTGCCGCATTTGCAATGGCAGAAAGTTATGGTGTTTCGGTTGAAAAACTAAAAAAAGCATTAGCAACTTTTAAAGGAATTGAAAGAAGGTTTAATATAAAAATAAATACCAAAGAATTAGTTTTAATTGATGATTATGCACATCATCCAACAGAAATAGATGCTGTCTTTCAAACCGTAAATCAGTTATATAAAGATAGGAGTAAAGTAGTGATTTTTCAACCGCATTTATTTAGTAGAACTAGAGATTTTGTTGAGGATTTCGCAAAAAGTCTAGCACAATTTGATAAAGTGTATTTATTAGATATTTATCCAGCAAGAGAATTACCGATAAATGGTATTACATCTAATTGGTTAGTAGAAAAAATAAAACAAATTAATAAAAATGTAAAATTAATCCGTTTTAACGAACAAGAAATTTTAAACATAATTAACGAACAAAAAAATACCGTAATCGCAATGCTCGGCGCAGGCGATATTGGTAAATTAATAAACAACGTATATGAAATTAAAACAACAAGTATAGAAGTATAAACGCACAATTCTGCGAAAATCAGCGAAACCCATAGGCTCAACGAAACAATTAAAAAACAATAAAAAAGAAAGAGTTAAATCTGTGAGCAAACAATAAAATTTAATGATAAAATACAAAACACATATAAAAACAATAATTTTCATCCTATTAATTTTAGGATTGTTTGGTTTTGTAAATCACAGAAATTCCAATAGAATAATAACCGATATTCAAGTGGAATTTGAGCAAGGAGATAACCTATTTATTACAGATGAAACGGTTAATAACCTGTTAATACAAAGTTTCGGAAACCTTAAAAATAAATCAAAAGAAAACATATTTTTGAAGGTTATCGAAGAAAAAGTAACCGAAAATAAAATGGTTGAAAATGCGGAAGTATATTTAAGTATAGATGGTACGTTAAAAACAAAAATAACACAGCGTAAACCTATTGCGAGAATACAAGTTAATGAAAGCGCATATTATTTAGACAGTAAAGGCAAAAAGATGCCATTGTCTAAAAACTATTCGGCAAGAGTACCAATTGTAATAGGTGTGCAAAGTGATTTAGACTTAAAATTAGTTTATAAATTTTGTAATACAGTTCTTAAAGATGCGTTTATGGAAAAACAAATTATAGGTATTCAGGTTAAAAAAAACGAGTTAGAATTAAAAACACGATTAGGTAATCAAGTTATTTTATTTGGTAATCTATCAAAATCAGAATTAAAGATTAAAAAATTAAAAGCGTTTTATCAAAAAGTAATCGCTGATAAAACATTAAAAAAATATAGTAAAATAAATTTAAAGTTTAAAGATCAGGTAGTGGCAGTAAAGATTTAGGATTTATAATTTTAGAGAAAATAGAAATAAGAATTAAAAAATAATAAGTTACTAAGTAAAATAACTAATTAGTTTCTTCCTTTTGGGAAGACGGAAGATGGGAAAATAATATAATTATGGAAAATCAGATAGCAGTAGGTTTAGACATAGGTACAACTAAAATTGTGGCAATGATTGGTCGTATGAATGAATACGGTAAAATCGAAGTTTTAGGTACTGGTAAAGCAAAAAGTATGGGTGTTCATCGTGGTGTTGTAAATAATATTACGCAAACAATTCAATCCATACAACAAGCAGTTGAAGAGGCAGAAAACGAAAGTAATATCGAAATAAAAGATGTTGTGGTTGGTATTGCAGGACAACATATTCGCAGTTTACATCATAGTGATTATATAACTAGGCAAGATGCCGAAAGCGTTATAGATGATGATGATATTGAGCGTTTAAAAGATCAAGTATTGAAATTGGTAATGTTACCAGGCGAAGAAATAATTCACGTTTTACCACAAGATTATAAGGTAGATAGTCAAGCCGAAGTTGATGAACCAATAGGTATGTTTGGTGGTAGATTAGAAGCCAATTTTCATGTAGTTGTTGGTCAAGTTGCGTCGATAAGAAATATTGGTCGTTGTATTGTTAGCGCTGGTTTAAATATGTCTAACATAACTTTAGAGCCTTTAGCGTCTTCTGAAGCAGTTTTGAGTCAAGAAGAAAAAGAGGCAGGAGTTGCCATGATAGATATTGGTGGCGGAACTACCGATTTAGCCATTTTTAAAGATGGTATTATTCGTCATACCGCTGTGATTCCTTTTGGTGGTAACGTTATAACGGATGATATTAAAGAAGGTTGTTCAATTATAGAAAAACAGGCCGAATTGCTAAAAACAAAATTTGGTTCCGCATGGCCAGGCGAAAATAAAGATAACGAAATTGTCTCGATACCAGGTTTACGAGGTAGAGATCCGAAAGAAATAACTTTAAAGAATTTATCAAAAATTATTCATGCAAGAGCATTAGAAATAATTGACGATGTATTCTTAGAAATAAAAAATTACGGACACGAAGAACCAAAGAAAAAATTAATTGCAGGTATTGTATTAACTGGTGGCGGCGCACAACTAAAACACATTAAGCAATTGGTTGAATATATTACTGGTATGGATACAAGAATCGGTTATCCAAACGAACATTTGGCAAGTGACTCCGAAGATAAGTTGTCTAGCCCAATGTATGCAACAGCAGTTGGTTTGGTAATAAAAGGTTTGCAAGATAAAGCAAAACAACCAGAACCAGAAATTGAAGAATCAGAACAAAATCAAAGAGTTGAAGAAGAAGCAACTGAAAAAGAAGATGAAATAATAGAAGAAAAAATAGTAAAGAAAGAAAAAAAGAATTCCTTTTTTGATCGATTTATTTCGAACTTAAGAGAGTTTTTAGATAATGCAGAGTAGCGTAGTGTCCGATGTTCAGTAATCAGTCCAACTAAACACCGAACACCGAATACTGAACACCGAACACCGAATACTGAACACCGAACACTGAATACTGAACACTGAATACTGAAAAGATATGGAAAATAACATTTTTAACAACATCGATTTTAATTTACCAAAAAATCAATCTAACGTAATAAAAGTCATTGGCGTTGGTGGTGGCGGAAGCAATGCGGTAAATCACATGTACAGAAAAGGCATTCAAGGTGTTGATTTTGTAATAACAAATACAGATGCACAAGCATTAGCAAATAGTCCTGTGCCAATTAAAATTCAGTTAGGAGCAACTCTAACCGAAGGTTTGGGCGCTGGAGCAAATCCAGAAGTTGGAGAGCAATCTGCTTTAGAAAGCGAAGAAGAAATAAAAGCAATGTTTGGTGTAAAAACTAAAATGGTTTTTATAACTGTTGGTATGGGTGGCGGAACTGGTACAGGTGCAGCGCCAGTTATTGCTAAAATGGCGAAAGATATGGGTTTGTTAACTATTGCTATTGTAACAACTCCTTTTAGTTTTGAAGGCACTACTCGTAACGGACAAGCGCAAAAAGGAATTGATAAATTACGAGAAAACGTAGATTCTATTATTGTAATTAATAATAATAAATTACGTGAAGTTTATGGTAACTTAGGTTTTAAAACAGGTTTTTCTAAAGCAGATGAAGTATTGTCAACTGCTGCCTCAGGAATTGCTGAAGTTATTACACATCATTATATGCAAAACATCGATTTTAAAGATGCAAACACAGTTTTATCTAATAGCGGTTCTGCAATTATGGGTTCTGCTAAGGCTACAGGTGCAAATCGTTCTCAAGAAGCAATTACAAAAGCATTAGAATCGCCATTGTTAAACGATAATAAAATCACTGGCGCAAAAAATGTGTTGTTGTTAATAGTTTCGGGTACTAGTGAAATCACTATTGATGAAATAGGTGAAATTAACGATTATATTCAGTCTGAAGCCAAAGGAAACGTGAATATTATAATGGGAGTTGGTGAAGATGAATCTTTAGGAGAATCTATTGCAGTAACTATTGTTGCAACTGGTTTTAATAAAGAACAACAATCTGAAATATCTATGATCGAAAGTAAAAAAGTCATCTATAATTTAGAAGATTCTTCTACTAAAATGGAAACTACTTTTGTGTCAAAAAACAAAGTGACTCCTATTAAAAAGACAGATAATAAAATAGAAAATAAAGAAGAAAAAATAGTACATCAGTTGGTAGAAGATGAAAAAACTGGCCAAATTAGTTTGTTTGATATTGAAGTTAATGACGTTAATTTTATTTCTAAAAAAAGTTTAGATGTTACAGATGATGAGAATAAAGGTTTTTTTAATTCCGATTTCTCGGATGCAATTTCGGCAATAAAAAATCAATCTAAAAAACAAAAAGAAGGTTATGTAACGACAGAAAACACTTTGTTAAATACGCATGATTTTGATGAAAATCAGTTAATTCCAACAACAGATATTATCAATAATATAGAAGTAATTTACGATGAAGTGATTGCAACAAATACTATAGAAGAAGAATTTGTCATTACTTCGGTAATTTCTGAAATTGAAGTTCTAGAACCTCAAGTTGTTACCGAGATTGAAGAAGACATATCTCAAGTCATGATGGTATTTGAGTTACCTTTAGAAGAAGATAAAACCGAAAACAAAGTGGATGAGATTTCGATTAAAACCACATTAGATGAAGTAAAGCAAATTGATATTATAGATTCTGAAATTATCGTAGAAGATAGAAAAGTGTATAGTTTAGAAGAATATACGGAGTTTGAAACTCATTTGTCAGAAGCAAAATCAGAATTAAAAAACGAAATTATTACTGAGGTAGATGAAGAGTTAATATTCAAATCTAAAATTGTTGTGCCAAACTCGGAAGAAGTTCAAATGCCAAAAAAGGGAATTTCACCACTAAATAGTACTATTACAGAATTGAAAAGTTTAGCAGATAATAGAAGACAAAAAATGGCAAATTTTAATTATAAATTTTCTAATAAAGCAAAACAAAATATTGATGAGTTAGAAAAACAACCTGCTTATAAGCGTAATAATATAGAGTTAGAAGATATTAAAGATATAGAAAATAAAATGTCAAGAACCTCTTTAGATACAGATGGGAAAGATATAAATTTCAGATCTAATAATTCGTTTTTACATGATAATGTAGATTGATATTAGATTGTTTAAAAACATTGTTTTGTGTGATAATAAAAAATATCAGCATTCTAATAATTCAGATATTTGAGATTTTTTTTTGTAAAAAAAGAATTTTTAAAAATCAAAAAAAGTATTATATTTGTTTTTATAAAATTAATTTCCCCTTAAAATTAATTACTAATTTTAAGTGTAAATGAATTTTAGAATCTTCATACTATTGTTTTTTTTATTTTTAGGTGTAAATGCCCAAGAAAAGAAATTTAACAAACCAAATTATAAAAGAATAAACAAACTCACTTCTAAGAAAAAATCGGATTTCTATTATCCTAAATTAATGAAACGGTATTTAGAATCGGATAGAAATATGACCATAGAAGAAAAGCGTTCTTTATATTATGGTTTTGTGTTTAGAAAGAATTACAAACCTTATGCAGCATCAAAGTATAAACCAATTATTAGTAAATTACTTAAAAAACCAAAACTTTCAAAAATAGATTTAAACGAGTTATTACGTCAAACCGATTTGCATTTATATCAGCACCCGTTTGATGTTGAAATATTAAGAGTTAGAGTTTATGTTTACAAGCAATTACGTAATAAAATCAATGCACTTAAATCTCGAAATCAGATAAAAATCATTAAAGATATTTTACTAAGTTCGGGTGATGGAAAAACTAAAAAAACTGCTTTTCATGTTATTAATACTAATCATGAACATGAGTTATTAAAAATGTTAGGTTATCAGCAAGTAGGAAGACGAAAATCGATTAATAAATTTGAATATTTAACAATAAAACCGAATAAAGATGGTATTAATGGTTTGTATTTTAACTTAATACAAAGTGTAAAATCTTTGAATAATAAAATTAAACCAAAGTCGAGTAAAAAAAGATTTTTCTAATTATTACCTTATCTTTGTAAAAAATAAATAATTATGAGTTTACAACAAGAAGTAATGACCAAACTTAAAGAAGCAATGAAAGCAAAAGATAAAGTTGCTTTAGAATCTTTAAGAGCAATAAAATCTGCTTTATTATTAGCGCAAACAAGTGGTAATTCAAATGATATCACAAAAGATGACGAAATAAAATTAGTTCAAAAATTAGTAAAGCAACGTAAAGATAGCGCTGCATTATATTTAGAACAAAACAGAAAAGATTTAGCAGATCCAGAATTAGCACAAGTAGCAATATTAGTACAGTTTTTGCCAGAGCAAATGAGTGAAGATGCTTTAAAAGAGGCAATTAAAACAATTATTTCTCAAGTTGGCGCAACATCTATGAAAGATATGGGGAAAGTTATGGGCATGGCATCAAAACAATTAGCAGGTAAAACAGACGGAAAGGCGATTTCTAATGTAGTAAAGACTTTGTTGGGTTAGACATTTGTATAATTATTATTCGTGAGACTATAAAAAATTATTTTCAATTTTTTAGTTAGTCATGCCTTTGGCTTGATAAATCAAACTAATCTCGATTTTTCAGCGGGATATTGATTTAATACCTCGACCTTGGGTCTCCCGACACTTCGCATTGGCGTCAACTTAAGAGATTGTTCTATGTATAGTTTCAATTGCATTTA
>CAYQTF010000014.1:4580-29674 GCA_964420345.1 uncultured Flavobacteriaceae bacterium | reverse complement strand
GCAACTACACCAATAGATAAAGAAGTTATTTCTGTTATTGCTGAAGTAATGACTACTACATTTGGCAATCCATCTTCCACACATCAATTTGGGAGAAAAGCAAAATCTTTAGTAGAAACTGCACGAAAAAACATTGCATCTCATTTTAATGTAACAGCAAGTGAAATTGTTTTCACTTCGGGCGGAAGCGAAGCAGATAATCTTATCTTAATAAATGCTGTTGTAAATTTAGGCGTAAAACGAATTATTTCTTCAAAAATAGAACACCATGCAGTAACACATACTTTAGATTATTTATCGGAAAAATATGATGTTTTAGTAGATTTTGTAAACGTTAACAATAATAGCGAAATAGATTACAACCATCTACAAATATTATTATCTAATACCGATAAAAAAACTTTAGTTAGTTTAATGTATGTAAATAATGAACTTGGCACCTTATTAGATTTGAATAAAGTATCTGAATTATGTAAAGAAAATAATGCTTTATTTCATTCGGATACAGTACAAGCAATCGGTCATTTTATAATAGATTTACAAAAAACACCCATAGATTTTATAGTTGCATCGGCCCATAAATTTCATGGTTCAAAAGGTGTTGGTTTTGCCATTATAAAAAAAGGATTTGGAATAAAACCAATATTATTAGGTGGCGAACAAGAAAGAGGCGCAAGAGCAGGAACCGAAAATGTACCAAATATTGCAGGTTTAGAATTTGCTTTATCAAAATCTTTAAATAATTTAGAAACAGAGCGAAAATATATTACTAAGTTAAAAGTGTATTTTATAAGGAAATTAAAAGAACATTTTAAAGATATTGCGTTTAACGGAATTTCAAATAATTTAGAAAAAAGTTCTTACATTATACTAAACGTTCGTTTTAATAAAGAATTACCAATGCTACTTTTCAGTTTAGACATAAAAGGAATAGCAGTTTCTGGTGGTTCTGCTTGCCAAAGTGGTAGTAATAAAGGTTCGCATGTATTAAATGAAATTTTAACTCTTGACCAAGCAATGAAGTCATCTGTTAGGTTTTCATTTAGTAAATATAATACTTTTAAAGAATTAGATTATGTAATTGAGACTTTAAAAGAATTAGTTTTATAATAAAATTATTAATATCATTGTATTTAAATATTAAATAAATGGAAAAAAAAATTATTGACATAAACGAAATTACTATAAAAAAATATGTAGAATCAATAAGACCCGAAAGTTTAGAAATTCGTAATCAAATTGATTTTGGATATTCTTTTAATGAGAATACTGTCGAAATATATGAAATTCGACCTTTATGGAATGATCCTACTAAAATACATAACTCTTCCTTTGCAAAAATTAGATTTTATAAATCAACTCAATTATGGAAATTATATTGGATGTTGTCTAATGGAAAATGGAAAGTTTATAAACCATTTCCAGAATCAACAAATTTAGATCAAATTATAGAAGTGATTCAAAAGGATGAAAATGGCTGTTTTTTGGCTAAAGTTTTGAACTTTAACAAAAAAAAGTTGTGTTTAATAAAAAAAAAACAAACAAGAATAAGTGTCTAAAAAAACAAAAAACATATTAGGAATAATACCTGCAAGGTTTGGTTCTACAAGATTAGAAGGGAAACCTTTAATAGATATTTGTGGTAAAACAATGATTCAAAGAGTTTACGAACAAGCAAAAAAAGCAATAAATAATGTAGTTGTAGCGACAGATGATAAGCGTATTTTTAATGAAGTAGTCGGTTTTGGTGGCAAAGTAGTCATGACTTCAAAGAATCATAATACAGGTACAAATCGGTGTTTGGAAGCATTTGAAATTATACAAAAAAACGAACCTACAAAAATAGATATTGTCTTAAATATTCAAGGTGACGAACCACTTTTAGAACCTGCGCAAATAAAAGAATTAATTTCTTGTTTTGAAGATGAAAAAACGGAGTTAGCAACACTAATTATTCCAACAAATAAAAAGGAAGAATTAAACACAGGCGTATTTGTGGTTGTTGATAATAATAACTTTGCTTTGTATTTTAGTAGAGCAGTTATTCCTTATATTAGAGATCAGAATAAAGAAGATTGGCATAATAACACCTATTACAAACACGTTGGCATGTATGGTTTTTCACCTAAAGCATTAATAGAATTTGCAAATTTAGAGCAAACAAATCTTGAAAATTGTGAAAAATTAGAGCAATTACGATGGTTAGAAAATGGCAATAAAATTAAAGTAGCTAAAACTTTGCACAATTCTATTCCTGTAGATACGTTAGAAGATGTAAAGAAAGTGATTAACATTATTAGTAATAGATAATAGTTTTTATTACTTTTGCAAAAAACTCAAATTTAATTACCTTATGAGATTACAAAAACTAACTTTCTATATTTCAATAATAATATTGCTTTTTACTTCTTGTGATTCTAATGTAGAAATTAACGCACCATTTATTGAACCACCAATTGTATCTAATTTTCAAGTAGATTTTGATGGCGAAACTTGGGTAGCAGAAACTAAAACAGCAGAAATTATAGATGGAGAAATTACGATTACTGCAACGAAAAATGAAGGTAAAGAAATTGTAATTATCAAT
This sequence comes from uncultured Flavobacteriaceae bacterium, assembly GCA_964420345.1. GTDB lineage: Bacteria > Bacteroidota > Bacteroidia > Flavobacteriales > Flavobacteriaceae > S010-17. Next base: position 27,087 of record CAYQTF010000014.1, on the reverse strand, counting down.
ATATTAGATGATCAAGTAGGCACTTACAACATTGCTGTAGGTCAAAATGTTGCAAGTATTTCTTATGATAATACCGATGAAGAATTTGGTTTTTTTGAATCAGATCCAGAATTTTTAGGTAGAATTGATTTAAATGAAAACGATACCGAAAATCAATTATTATCGGGTGTGTTTTTCTTTAACGGAACTATGTCAATACAACAATTTGAAGCTGACGGAATAACACCTCTTTTAGAAGAAGTAGTTGATCCCGATACAGGCGAAATAACATTTGAAGAAGTTTTTATTACAGAAACTAAAGAATTTATCAATGGTATTTTTGAACATATAGTTTATACTACCAACACAATAGTTGACCCAGATCCAGAACCACCATTAATAGGTAATAATTTTTTTATCAAAATAGATGGTGTTGAATTTGTAGAAACCTCATTAACTGCTGTAAAAACAATAGAAGATGATTTAGAATTAATTATTATTACCGCAACACGTGGTAGTGATGAAATAAAATTAAAAATACCTGCGGATACATTTACTTCAAATAGAAGATTAAAAGAAACCATAGATAATATTGCCCAAGATGCTGCTATTTCTTATACAGAATCTTCAACTCAAGTATTTTTTCCTGCAGAAGATCCAAATGACATCATAAATAATTTTGTAGGAATTTCAGAACATAATACAACTACAAATAGAATTGAAGCTAATAGTATATTTGAGTTCTATTCTGTTTTAAATGGCGGAACTGATGTTAGAAGATTTACAGAAGGTTCTTTTTCTATAACATACACAGAATAATGTTATATTATATTATCGAAATAAATTACAAACATGTCTAAACAAATGCGTATCTGCTTGTATGTCAGTTAAATAAGTGGTTTCGGGAGTAATACCAAAGGTTTTTAGTCAGTGATTTGGGTAAAATTCATACTGCGATACTATTTTGATAATTTAATACAGTATTTTAAACTCAAATAAAATCATAAAGGCACTAAAATTAAAAGGTTATTAGTTCCCAACTTTTACATGTGACCCAAATTTATTCAGTCCAAAAGGAAAAATAGCCTTAATGTTCTTAAAACATTATGCAACATGTTCATACAATACAAAAACTACTTTCTAGGATGAAATTGTTCCATCACATTTTTTAAATGACTTCTATCTACGTGCATATAAATTTCGGTAGTAGTGATACTTTCGTGACCTAACATTTGTTGTATCGCTCTTAAGTCTGCACCATTTTCTAACAAATGTGTTGCAAAAGAATGTCTAAATGTATGTGGACTTACTTTTTTATCGATTCCTGATTTTATGACTAAATCTTTAATTATCATAAAAATCATATTTCTAGATAATTGTTTTCCTCTTCTATTTAAAAATAAAGTGTCTTCAAAGTCTTTAACAACTTTTATATGAATTCTAATTTGATTAACATACATCAAAATATATTTTTGAGTTTGTAAGTTAATTGGTACAAAACGCTGTTTATTACCTTTACCAATTACTCTAACAAAACCTTCTTCAAAAAATAAATCGGATAATTGTAAGGTAATTAATTCCGTTACACGCAAACCACAACTGTATAAAGTTTCGATTATAGTTCTATTTCTTTCGCCTTGTGGATGACTTAAATCTATCTGAGAAATTATTAAATCTATTTCTTTAGTTGATATAGTATCTGGTAATTTTCTGCCGATTCTTGGCGATTCAATTAATTCTACTGGATTAGTAGAACGGTAATCTTCAAAAATTAAATAATTAAAAAAACTTTTCAATCCAGATATTAATCGAGATTGTGATCTTGCATTTAATTCTTTAGCAACCGTATAAATAAATTGCTGTATATCCTTTTCTTCAATTTTTAATGGTGAAATGGTAAATTCATTCGATTCTAAATAATAAATTAATTTATTTATATCTCGCACATAACTTTCAATAGAATTTTTGGTTAAACCTCTTTCTATTTTTAAATAGATAGAATAATCGGTTATGGCATTTTTCCATTTCATAAATATTTTTTTTAAATCAAAAAAGAAACGTTTTTTCGGTTTTAATAGTCACTAAATCGTCGTTTAAAATACTATCTGCAAGACTTTTAATTTTAGGAAATTCATACTTAAAATAAAACTTCATAGTTTCTATTTTACTAATATAAAAATTATCAGAATACAAATTTTCCTTTTTGTTAATTGCATTAGTAGAGTGAGATGCCATTTCTAACCATTGCCATGAAATTACTAGGTGACTTAACAATTCCATAAATAAATTGGCATCTGCTAAAAACTTTTCGAATTGACCTTTTTTTGCAAAATTCATTAAATGATTAATAACCTTTTGCACTAATTTTAAACTTTCACCTAAATTAGTTGCATATAAAATCAATTTATCAATTTTAGAAGCATTTTGAATAGTTTTCATAATCTCTACTGCCAATAATTCAATTGCTTTTCCATTTTGCATGGTTGTTTTTCTACCTAACAAATCTAAAGATTGTATGCCTGTAGTACCTTCGTAAAGAGCAAATATTCTAATATCTCTATAATATTGCTGCACAATAAAATCTGTACAAAAACCATAACCGCCAAGAATTTGAATAGCATTATTTACCGAAACAATTCCTGCTTCTGAAGGATATGTTTTTGCAATCGGCGTTAATAACTCTAATAATAAATTATATTTCTCTTTTTCCTCTTTATCTAAAGTTGCAGAAACAATATCTTGATATTTAGAAGTCAACAAAACCAAACTTAAACCACCTTCTACAATTGACTTTTGAAGTAATAACATTCTTCTAACATCTGGATGTTCAATAATAAGACATTGCTCTTCGTTCGGATTTTTTTTACCTGCATTAGACAATTTTCTACCTTGTGGTCTTTCTTGTGCATATTCTAAAGAAGCTTGATAAGCTGCCATGGCAATTGCAACAGCACCACGACCAACACCTATTCTGGCATTGTTCATTAATAAGAACATATATTTAAGACCTTCATTTTCTTGACCAACTAAATAACCACGGCAATCATCTGTATCACCAAAACCTAAATGTGTGGTACAATAACCTCTTTGTCCCATTTTTTGAAAATCTGCAACTGTTTGCACATCATTATTAGTAAATGTGCCATCTGAATTAATTCTCTTTTTAGGAACTACAAATAACGAAATACCTTTTGTGCCTTTTGGAGCACCTTCAACTCGTGCTAAAACCAAATGAATTATATTTTCAACATGCTGATAATCACCACCCGAAATAAATATTTTTTGACCGTTTATGTTATAATAATTTTCTTTTGTAGGTGTTGCTTTTGTGGTAATATCCGATAACGAACTTCCTGCTTGAGGTTCTGTCAAACACATTGTTCCTTGCCATTTACCTGCTAACATGTTTGGTACATAAGTATCTATTAATTCTTGACTACCAAAATGCGTAATTAATTCGGTTGAACCTAAAGTTAAACCTGCATAACCTGGCAAATGATTATTTGCAGCATCTTGAATAAATGTTGCAGCATTATGTGCCGTAATTGGCAGTTGCATTCCGTTAAATTCATAATCGAATATGGCAGAAATCAAACCCATTTCACCGCTTTTACGCATGTATTCACCAACCTGTTTATGTACAAAAACTTGTCCGTTTTTATGATATGCAGGGTTTTCGTCCATTTCTTTTATAAAAGGGAAAAGTTCTCTATCCGAAAACTCTTTTACAGCATCTAAATACATATTAACGGACTCTTCATCATGCTCTTTAAATCTTTCGTATTTAAATAATTCTTTTAATTGATGAACTTCAAATAATTGAAATTTTAGAGTATTTATATCAATGTATTTATTTGCCATTTTGATTGATTTTATTTTAATAATGTTAAGATATCAAATTATAACCTCTAGTCTTTTATCTTGTCACTTTTTCTCTTGTCAGGCATTGGTCCACGTAAATGAATTACTAATCCGTTAAGGAAATTACGCAAAATTTGATCGCCACATTCCATATATTTAGGATGGTTTTCATTTCTGAAAAGTGCACCTAACTCACTTTTGGAGACTCTAAAATCTACTAAATCTAAAATTTTTACTATTTCATCATCTCGTAATTTAAGAGCAACTCTTAATTTTTTGAAAATATCGTTGTTTGTTAATGCCATTTTGATGTTAATTGTTTAATCGTTTAATTGTTTAATCACTTTAATTTTCCGAACAAATCTTCTTTTATAGTTGGTAATTTTAATTTATATTTAACTGCATATAATCGAATTACAACAACGGTAATTACAGTTATTAAATATTGTAAATTTATGGATAATTTTAAATAATTCAGCAATAAAAATACAAAAGCACCAATAAAGCATGCTAAAGCATAAATTTCCTTTTTAAAAATAAGCGGAACTTGTTGTGTCAAAATATCTCGTAAAACGCCACCCATAACAGCAGAAACTACGCCCATAACTACGGCAACAAATGGATGCAATCCAAAATTCAACCCTTTTTCTGTACCAAGCATTGTAAACACAGCAATACCAATAGTATCAAACAAAAATAAGGTTTTACCTAACGGAGCGATTTTACTTTTAAATAGAAATGTAAATATTACTGCAATTAAAATTGTCCAAATATAATTTAGATCGCCAATCCAATTTATAGGATGATAATTTATTAAAATATCACGCATCATTCCGCCACCAACTGCGGTAACAAAAGCAATAATAATGACTCCAAACAAATCGAATTTTTTTTTAGACGCAATTAATGCGCCACTAACAGCAAAAGCAAATGTTCCTAGAATATCTAAAGTGTAAATTAAACTCATTAAAATTTTCTTTTACTAATTCTTTTTTGGTTTTGTCTTGTTTTAAACCATATAAGACATAAAAGGTCATATAAGTTCCTGTTCGCTTTTCGCCCTTTACTACTAATTATACTTCTTCAAATAAAATACCCAGTTTATCTTGCAACTCATAAACTTGTTGCATTTCGGTAGGCATAATTAATGCAATAGAGTTTCCTTTTTTACCTGCTCGAGCAGTTCTACCGCTTCGGTGCGTATAATATTCTAATTTTTCTGGTAATTGATGATGCACAATAAACCCTAAACCTCTAACATCAATTCCTCTTGCCGAAACATCTGTAGAAACTAAATATTGCAAGTTTTCTTTTTTGAAAGCACGCATTACTTTATCTCTTTCCTTTTGTTGCATATCACCTTCTAAAGCACCAACCGAGAAACCTTCTTCTTGTAATTCTTTGGCTAATTTTTGTGTCCCTAATTTAGTTTTACAAAAAATAATGCCTCGCTCCTCGCCTTTTGACTCTAATAATTTTATTAATGTATTTAGTTTATTTTTTATTGAAGTAAACATATACTCGTGCGAAATATTGGCATTTACCAAACTGTCTTTATTTACCTCTATTTGCTGATAATCGGTCATATAGTTATCAACTATCTGTCTGATTTCTTCAGGAAAAGTAGCAGAAAATAACCATGTTTTTCTATTGCCATCTGTAAATTGTAAAATGCGATCTAACTCTTTTTTAAAACCCATACTCAACATTTCATCGGCTTCATCTAAAACTAACGTTTTTATATTTCTTAAATCAATAGATTTACGTTCAATTAAATCAATTAATCTGCCTGGTGTAGCAACTATAATGTGTGTTGGTCTGCTTAAGCGACTAATTTGTTTGTCAATTTTTTCACCACCAAAAACAGCTTCCGAAAAAATACGAGCATCTACATATTTAGTAAATCTAAATAATTGTTTTTGTATTTGTTGAACCAATTCACGTGTTGGTGATAAAATTAATGCTTGAACTAAAGGAATATCAGTATCAACAGAATTTAATATTGGCAAACCGTAAGCAGCAGTTTTACCTGTACCTGTTTGTGCTAAACCAATAAAATCGGTCTCTTCTTCTAATAAAATAGGAATTGCTTTTTCTTGAATTTCCGTAGGATTTATAATGCCTAGTTCATTTAATCCTTTTATGTAATCTGGCGTAATGCCTAATTGTTTGAATGTCATTTTTTTGAAATGTTTATTCGTGAATTTGTATATTTGTTTAATCACTGATTATTTTTGCAAAGGTAAGTTTTATTATCTCGCTAATTTAATTTTATAAAAACTAAGACTTGATATTTTTTTTATATTTAAACTCAAAAAAAGGTAGTAATTTAAAATTACTACCTTATATATAAGATTTAATGTTCTATTAAACCTTTTTATTCTTTCACAAATTCCTCAAACGATTTTAAATTAAGTTCGTTTAAAAATTTTGCTTTCTTTTTTAGTTTATTAAAAGATTTAACTGCTTTATTAAAACGTTCTTCAATTACTTGAATTGTTTCTAATTCGGCTGCAGATGGTTTATCATAACTATTTGCAATTTTACTAAAGATATCAGAAAGTTTTTCTCGCAATTGAGGTTCTGCTGTACCAACATAATTATCACCAGTTGTAACAACTAAAGTTTCTTTAAGTTCGGTTAACTTGCTGGTTATCTTTAAATTAGATAATTCAGTTGCTTTTTCAAAAATGGCATCTAATTCATAAACTAAATAAGCCAATTTTTCAGTCATATTATATAACTTCATTGTTGTTTTATGTTTAAATGTTCTGTCTTCTTTTGTTAAATCAGACTTCTTATCATACACAACTTCAAATTCATGTTCAAAAGATTCTTTTCCTTTTTTCAAGACCGCTTTATAAGTTCCTGCTTCTACATTTGGTGTAGTGAATCCTGAAAAACTAAATGTTTTTCCTTTTGCAATTTTTGGTTGTTTGATACTATGATTCCAATTAACAATATTAATTCCTTTTGTTTTACTAGGACTTAATATTGAAATCACATTACCTTCTAAATCTTGAATTTCTAAAGACATTTTACCAAAAGTATGTCGTTTTTTAAGATAATATTTAATCTGAACAGCACGACTTGGATTTCTACCAACAAATTGAGTTTCTGTTCCAAAACTACCTGAAAATCCGTTACCTTCATGAATAGTAGTTGGTTTAGATTTAAAAAAATGTACTTTTTTATCCAATGTTTTTTGATTAATTTCTCTTAAAGGAGAAATATCATCAATAATAATAACACCACGACCATGCGTTCCCATTACTAAATCGTTTGTTTGTTTTTGTAAATCAATAAAGTGCACTGCAACTGCTGGCATATTATTTTCGAATTTATGCCATTTTTTTCCACCATTAATAGTAATGTATAAACCAAATTCAGTTCCTAAGAATAATAAGTCAGGATTTACGTAATCTTCTTGAATATTTCTAACAAAACCTCTAACATCATCCGTAATTATATTTGTCCAAGTTTTACCAAAATCGGTTGTTTTATATGCGTACGCGTTTTGGTCGTTCATAGTATGGCCATCAAAAACAGCATAAGCAGTTCCTTTATTAAAAACACTTGCTTCAATATGATAACACCAAGTGTTTTTTGGTAAACCTTTTATATTCATACTTGTATTTGTCCATTTTTTTCCGCCATTTGTAGTTACTTGTACATTTCCGTCATCGGTACCGACCCAAATTACATTTTGGTCTAAAATAGATTCTGCAATGGTAAAAATAGTTGTATGGTTTTCAGCACCTGAATTATCTTTTGACAAACCTCCAGAACTTTCTTGTTGTTGTTTTGATTTGTCATTAGTTGTTAAATCAGGTGAAATGATTTTCCAAGAATTTCCCATATCTTCAGATTTGTGTAAAAATTGACTTCCCATATAAAACCTATCTGGTTGATGTGTACTTATTGCCATTGGTGCATTCCAATTAAAACGTAATTTTGGATAACCTTTTTGAGCTAAAGGTTCTATTGTTTTTACTTTATCTTTATCTACATCAAAACGCCAAACATTTTCAGCACCTTGCATTTCGGAATAAATAATATTTTTTGTAGGATGTTTTAGCACTCTAAATCCATCTCCATAACCTACAGAATTCCAATCACGAGCGTTAATTCCACCAGTAGAAGAAGATGGTCCGTACCAAGAACCATTATCTTGCAATCCACCATAAATATTATAAGGTTCAGCATCATCAACACTAATGTGATAAAATTGAGATAAAGGCATATTTTCTACAATTTCCATTGTTGTTCCGCCATCTAAAGATCGATAAACACCACCATCTGTACCTGCATACATTCTATCGGAATTATGAATATCAAAAGTAATATCATGAATATCAGCATGCATTCTTCCTAAACTTTTAAATGTTTTTCCGCCATCACGAGAAATAGAACCCCTAAGTCCTGCTTTTACAATAACATCTGGGTTTTTTGGATCGACAACAATTCTAGAAAAATAAAATGGTCTAACAGTTATGCCAAAATCATTATTTAATTGTTTCCAAGAATTCCCTTCGTCATCACTACGATACAAACCTTTTTTTTCATCTTTTTCTGCTTCAATAACAGTATATAAAATATTTGAATCACTAGGTGCAACGGCAATTGCTAATCGTCCTAATTTTCCTTTAGGAAAACCATTGTGAATTTTATTCCACGTTTTACCAGCATCTATAGATTTATATAATGCAGATTTATCACCACCAGATTTAAAAGACCAACCAGTTCGTCTAAATTCCCACATAGAAGCGTATAAAATATTTGGATTATTTGGGTCCATTGCTAAATCAGCACAACCAGTTTTTTGATCTATATAAAGTAGTTTATTCCATGTTGCACCAGCATCATTAGATTTGTAAACGCCACGAACCTCACTATCGCCCCAAAGTGCGCCTAAAACAGCCACATAAACTTCTTGAGAGTTTTTAGGGTTTACAATAATATTTGCAATGCGTTCTGATTTTTCAAAACCTATTTTTTTCCAATTATTTCCGCCATCAATAGATTTGAATAATCCGTCACCGATAGAAACGCTATTACGAGTCCAAGTTTCACCCGTACCAACATAAATGGTTTTGTCAGGATCGTTTGGGTCTAATTCTATTGCACCAATAGATTGGCAATATTCTTCGAATAAAGGTTTAAAAGTAACGCCACCATCATTTGACTTCCATAAACCGCCACCAGCAGCACCAGCATAGATAATACGGTTATTTGTAGGATGATTTTCAAGGTCATTAATACGGCCGCTCATTAATGCTGGGCCAATATGTCTAGCGGTTAATGCTCCAAAGAGTTCTTTGCTTTTTAGTTCTATTTTTTTGTCTTGTGCATTAATTTCTATGGTATTAAAACCTATGAATATAACTAATGCAATGATTATTTTTTTCATAAAAATTGAGTTTGGATTAGATAAAAAAATCCTCAATAAATTTTATTGAGGATTTTAATTATAATAATTATTCTTTTGTATCTACTTCTTTCGTTTCTATTTGTTCTGGAAATTCAAATTCACTATCGGCAATTTCAGGGTTTATTTCAATTTTTTTGATTGTAATTGCTTGTGCGCCAGCCTGCCCTTTTACACCCATAGTCATAGAAAAAGCAAAATAAATTCCATCAACTTCTTGGTAATCACTAAAAGTCAACTCAGAAATCATTCCTTTTCCTTGACCAGACATAACTTCTTGTTGTGTTGCTATTGGTACAAAATTTTCCGTATCAAAGAAATAATAGGTTATATTATCTACTTTTACACCTTCAAAAGTTTTGGGTTTTTGTGTTAATTTAATTTTGAAAGTTTCTGCGCCATCTATTGTTTCTTTTCCCATTAATTCTACAGAATATCCTTTTTCTTTATAATCTAAAAATGGATCTGGAAAATCATTAATACTTAATTTATGATTTGCAGTCGCTTCAGCGGTAGATTTCTCTGCTTTTTGTGTCATGAAATTGGTACTCCATAATGTTTCTCCATCAAAAACTCCTTGTTTTATTGTTTTACCTTGCAAACTTACGGAAGTCATTTCTTTTCCGCCTGCCAATCTATATATTTCAAGAGGGATAATCATACCTTGGTTTACTTCCGCAGTAATTTTAATTCCTTTTAAGGCTTTTAATTTTTCTTTTCCTCCAATATTTTCGAAATAAGTGTCTAATATTTCATCCGCAGTTTGTGCATTTAATGCGAAACTTGCTAAAAATACAACTAGTAATAAAGATAGTTTTTTCATGTTTTTGTTTTGTGTTATTTAATGTGTTATCAATAAGAAGCACAAGTTACCAAATTGTTACAAAAAACTTCCATTATTTTAAAATAAAAAAATACCAACAATTAATTTGCTGGTATTCTTACGAATTTAAAATTCGTAATTCGTTAAATAACTCGTATTTATTCAGTCATATTAACAGTTAAAAGACAAAGATTTCAGTGATTACACAGAATTTGACTACTACTTAAATATTTCACCGATTGTTTATATGCTCCCGATACCGAAGTGTCAGCACGAGATTAACCTGTGAGAATTCAACTATTTAATAATCCGTGTAATCCGTGAAATCTGTGTTTCAATATTTTGATGGGTGAAAATAGAGTTACAATAATTCATAAAAAAAATCGATTAAAATTAATTAATCGATTTAAAATATTTTGTGTAGAATTTATTTATTATCCCTTTTTAATTGAGGAATATTCGGCATTTTAGGTGCTTGATTTAATTTTTCTAAATATTCTTTTAATTGTTTAGATAATGCTGCATTTCTAACTTCATCTGACAATCCATCAAATGCAATTTTTATAGAATCTTTGTAAGTTGGATCTCTAAATAAATTAGATAATACCATTGCAGAAACATGTGAATTTGGATTTGCTTTAATGTATTTCCATTCGTTTAAAGATATTTCAGATTGTACTGCTTGTGCCTTTTTATTAATCGCATTTATTTTAGCAGTATCATTTTCTTTTTGCGCTTCTTGAAATTCATCTGTAAATTCAGACATTTGTTTTGTCAGATTTATTTTCATTTCTCTAAGGTTTGTCAAATCAGTATGTAATTTAGAACCTGTAACTTTAGATTGGTACAAACTATCTTTAAATGCTGTAATAATTACTTTATCATTTACTCCTATTAATGGGTAAATTCCTTCATTTCTTTTACCTATGCTATCAATAAAAATACCTAGAATTACTGGTTCTTCAATTTTCACATTAAAACCAAACTTTCCGTTTTGAACCGTAGTGGAATCAATATTAATAATTTTTCTTTCTACTTGTTTTTTTAGAAATACTTTTCTTCCGTCTGGCACATCACTAATTGTAACCTGTATATTGTTAGCCTTTTTACATGAAAATACAATCAATGCAATAACTAATAAAATAATAATTTTCTTCATTTTTAGAATTTTAATTTTTGCAAATATAAGTAGTGTTCTGAATATAAACACATAAAAATGTATTTAAATGTGTTACAAATATTTCTAAATAAATCAATTACTTTATAGTATCTTTGTAATTAGATTAAATAAAACAAAAAGACGTTGAATAAAAGTGATATTACTAAGGTATTAGAAACCATTACTGCACCTGGTGAAGGTAAAAGTTTGATAGAAAGTGATTCGGTTAAAAATATTGTTATTTTTGGTAAAGAAATAATTATAGATATAGAAATCGGGAATCCTACTTTACAAGCTAAAAAGAAAATAGAGGTTACGATAATTAAAGAAATTCATGAACAGATAGATCAAAAAATTGATGTTAAAGTTAATGTTAAACCGAAACCTGTTACTAAGAAAACCCCTACACAACCAGCTACTATTCAGGCGAATAAAAAAATACCTGGCATACAAAATATTATTGCTATTGCTTCGGGTAAAGGTGGCGTAGGAAAATCTACCGTAACTGCAAATATTGCAGTAATTCTAATGAAAATGGGATTTAAAGTTGGTGTTTTAGATGCAGATGTTTATGGTCCATCTATGCCAATTATGTTTGATGTAGAACATGAAAAACCTTTATCGGTTACCGTAAATGGTCGTTCAAAAATGAAACCAATTGAAAATTATGGAGTGAAAATTTTATCTTTAGGTTTTTTTACTCAACCAAATCAGGCCGTAATCTGGCGTGGTCCAATGGCATCTAAAGCTTTAAACCAACTAATTTTTGATGCAGCTTGGGGCGAATTAGATTTTTTACTATTAGATTTGCCTCCAGGAACTGGTGATATACATTTATCACTTGTACAAGCAATTCCGATTACGGGAGCAGTTATAGTAAGTACACCTCAAAATATAGCTTTAGCAGATGCTAAAAAAGGTGTAGCAATGTTTCAACAGCCAAATATTAATGTACCTGTATTAGGTATTGTTGAAAATATGAGTTATTTTACACCTGATGAATTACCAGATAATAAGTATTATATCTTTGGAAAAGATGGTGCTAAAAATTTATCTGATGATATTGATACTGCATTTTTAGGCGAAATACCTTTAGTGCAAAGCATAAGAGAAGCTGGTGATATTGGTCATCCTGTTGCTTTGCAAGAAGACTCACCTTTAGAAGAAGCATTTAGCACAATAACTAAAAATATGCTTACGGAATTGGTTAAAAGAAATAAAGATTTGCCTGAAACTGACATCGTTAAAATTACAACCATGAGCGGTTGTGCTACAAAATAATTATATAATTATGAATACAAAAGAGATAGAAAATAATGTGCAAAAAGCATTAGATGAAATCCGACCATTTCTAATTGCTGATGGTGGTGATATTTTGTTAGTAGAAATTAAAAATGCTATTGTAAAAGTAAAACTTTTAGGTGCTTGCACAGATTGTTCGGTTAATAAAATGACCTTAAAAAGTGGCGTAGAAGCAACTATTAAAAGATATGTGCCTCAAATTAAAGAGGTGATTTCGGTGAATTAAATAATTAAATAATTAAATTCTGTCATGTAATGTTCTAATTATCATGTGATTTAATAAAATTTATGACTAAATTACTATAGGTTTTAAAGTACAATATACTATAATCTATACAAAAACACCTTCAAGGTTTTAAAAACCTTGAAGGTGTGCAATTTTAAATTGACAATAATATATTTACATTAAAAAAAATGTTTTCCCTAATTAACCAACCATTTTCTAGCATTCACAAAACCTTCTAACCAAGGTGTAATTTCATCTTCACTCCTATCTTTTGGGTAGTTTGCCCAATTCCATGAGAAAGTTGAACGTTCTAAATGTGGCATCATAACCGTATGGCGACCACAATCACTTGTTAAAAATGCAGTATTGTAATCTGAACCATTCGGGTTTGCAGGAAAACCTTCGTAACCATATTTTGCTACAATATTATATTTTTCTTCTGCATAAGGCAAACTGAATTTACCTTCGCCGTGTGCTGCCCAAATTCCTAATTTTGAACCAGACAAAGAATTAAATAAAACCGAATTATTCGGTTGTATTTCTACGGAAGTAAAAGTACATTCAAATTTACCAGAATCATTATGTAACATTTTTGGTTTTTGCTCGTGATTTTGATTTATTAAACCTAATTCAATAAATAACTGACAACCATTACAAACACCAAGTGATAAAGTATCTGGTCTTGCAAAGAAATTTGCTAATGCTTTTTTTGCTTTTTCATTATATAAAAATGCGCCTGCCCAACCTTTTGCCGACCCTAAAACATCTGAATTTGAAAACCCACCAACAGCAACTATAAACTGAATATCTTCTAGAGTTTCACGACCCGAAATTAAATCGGTCATGTGCACATCTTTCACGTCAAAACCTGCTAAATACATAGCGTAAGCCATTTCTCGTTCACTATTCGAACCTTTTTCTCTTATTACTGCGGCTAGTGGTCTTTGGTCTTTAGTTTTTGGTCTTTGGTCTTTTTTAGATAGTAAATTTGATGGCTTTTTTCCTAAAATAGTATCTGCTAATTTACCTGTAAAATGTTTTGGAAATTTATAAGTTAACGGTTGATTTTTGTAATTATCAAAACGTTCTTTTGCTTCGCTAGACTGTTTCTGGTCTAATAAAAAAGATGTTTTATACCAAATATCTCTGTACTTAGCAATATTGAATTTTAATTTCCTGTTGTTTTGTTGCACGATTAATTCCGCGGAAGCGTTTACTGAACCAATATTAAAAAATTCGATTTTATTGCTATTTAATAAATCTTCGAATGCTTTTTGATTATCGGTTTGTAAGATAATTCCGTTATTTTCAGCGAATAGTAATTTGGTTAAATCTTGCTCATTAATCGCAGTTAAATCAATTGTTGCACCGATATTTGTTTCGGCAAAACAAAGTTCTAACAATGTAGTAATCATTCCGCCAGCAGAAATATCGTGACCTGCAATAATATGTTTTTGATCGATTAATTCTTGTACAGAATTAAAAGCATTTTTAAAGAAATTTGCATCTTTTATAGTTGGTGTTTCCGCACCAATTTTACCTTGTGTTTGCCCAAAAGTTGAACCGCCAAGTTTATAATTATCTTGCGAAAAGTTAATATAATAAATCGCATTATTCTCTACATTTTGAAAAACTGGTTCTACAACATTGGTAATATTTTTACATTGTGCTGTGGCAGAAATAATAACAGTTCCTGGAGAAATCACATCATAATCTTTGTATTTCTGTTTCATAGAAAGCGAATCTTTTCCTGTCGGAATATTGATTCCTAATTCTATAGCAAAGTCAGAAATTGCTTCAACAGCATTGTATAAACGTGCATCTTCGCCTTCGTTTTTACAAGGCCACATCCAATTTGCAGATAGCGAAACGGAATTCAATTTATCTTCTAAAGGTGCAAAAATAATGTTGGTAAGCGATTCTGCAATAGCATTTCTACTGCCAGAAACTTCGTTAACCAAAGCCGAAATTGGCGCATGACCAATGGACGTTGCAATGCCTTTTTCACCTTTATAATCCAAAGCCATAACCCCAACATTATTTAATGGTAATTGCAATGTACCACAAGTTTGCTGTTTGGCAACTTTACCTGTTACGCAACGATCTACTTTGTTGGTTAACCAATCTTTACAAGCAACGGATTCTAATTGTAAAACTTGTGCAACATACTCGTATATTTTACTATCATCGTAAGTAATTTTATCATAATTTCTTTGGATGATTTTATCGTTCATTATCGTTTGTGGTGAAGAACCAAATAGATCAATTAAATCTAAATCAATTGGATTTTTATCTTTTCTACCAACAAAAGAAAAACGATTATCTTTGGTAACTTTTCCGACTTCATAGATAGGCGAACGTTCTCTTTTGGCAATTCTGTTTAATAAATCTAAGTCCTTTTTATGAATAACCAAACCCATTCTTTCTTGCGATTCGTTACCAATTATTTCCTTATCGGATAAAGTTTTATCGCCAATAGGCAATTTATCAACTTGAATAACGCCACCTGTATCTTCTACTAATTCTGATAGACAATTTAAGTGTCCGCCAGCACCATGATCGTGAATAGAAACAATTTTATTATCGCTTTCGACCATTGCTCTAATGGTATTTGCGACACGTTTTTGCATTTCGGGATTTGATCTTTGTACGGCATTTAATTCAATTGCGTTAGAAAATTCGCCAGTATCTGCTGAAGAAACTGCTGCGCCACCCATACCAATTCTGTAATTATCGCCTCCTAAAATTACGATAACATCGTCTTTTTTTGGTGTATCTTTTAGACTATCTTTTTCTTTTCCGTAACCAATGCCGCCTGCTTGCATGATTACTTTATCGTAACCTAATTTTCTGTCTTTGGTGTCGTTTTCGAAAGTTAAAACAGAACCACAAATTAATGGTTGCCCAAATTTATTACCAAAGTCAGATGCACCGTTAGATGCTTTTATAAGAATATCCATTGGTGTTTGATATAACCAATCTCTTTCTTTGAATTGTTTTTCCCATGGTCTATTTTCGTTTAAACGAGAATAAGAAGTCATATAAACTGCTGTTCCTGCTAATGGCAACGAACCTTTTCCGCCAGCAAGTCTATCTCTAATTTCGCCACCAGAACCAGTTGCTGCACCATTAAAAGGTTCTACTGTTGTAGGGAAATTGTGAGTTTCGGCTTTTAATGAAATAACCGATTTTATATATTTTTCTTCGTAGAAATCAGGTTTATCGAATGTTTTTGGAGCAAATTGTGTGATTGTTGGACCTTCAATAAAAGCGACATTATCTTTGTATGCAGATATTAATCCTTCTGGTTTTTTGGCGGATGTTTTTTTTATTAATTTGAATAATGAATTTAATTTTTCTTTGCCATTAATTATAAAAGTACCGTTAAATATTTTGTGTCTGCAATGTTCTGAGTTTACTTGCGAAAAACCGAATACTTCACTATCGGTTAGTTTCCTACCAATTTTATTAGAGAGATTTTCTAAATAATTTATTTCTTCTTCGTTTAATGCTAAACCTTCTTGTTTATTGTAACTTGCAATATCATCAATTTCTAAAATGGGTTCTGGATCTATATTTATAGTGAAAATATTTTGATTTAATTCCTGATAAAAATTGGAAACCATTGTATCAAAAGGTGCGTTTTTATCTTTAACTTTAGTGAATTGCTCTATTCGTAAAACGCCTTCAATCCCCATATTTTGGGTTATTTCAACTGCATTTGTACTCCAAGGTGTTATCATTTCTTTTCTCGGGCCAATAAAATAGTTATCTATTTTATCTTGTGCTATCACTTTAGCATTTGCGAAAAGCCAAACTAATTTTTGAGTGTTTTCTGTACTTAATTTTTGCTTGGTTTCTACGGCAAAAACCGTATTCTTATCTTGGAAAAATTGGATCATTTTGAAAGTTGTGAATGATGAGTTATTTATGATTGCAAAAGTAATTCTAATTACTAAATAGAAATTATTTTGTTGATAAGATTGGAAAAGTTATGTTTTTTTTATGCAGAATTCGAATCTATACACGGATTTTCATAGATTACACAAGAAAAATCGCAACATCAGTGAAGTCCGTGAGATTTTTTTAAAATAACACTATCTCTTAAACAAACTAGCCGTATTTCTAAAAGATTCTATCGCTATAGTTGGGTCGCTATAGATATAGACTTTTGATTTACTTTCTGCTTTAATAATCAATTCATTTGTTGCATTTACATGTACATTTGAATTGTTTTCTGCTAGCAAACTAGCGTTTTCAACTCTTAAATTAGAAAGTTTAATATTTGAAGAGTTTTTTGCTTCAATAATTAAATTTACTGCTTTACCAGACAAAGTTACTGTTGATTTTTGATTGCTTTTTATTTCAATTTCTTCAAAATTTGTATTTCCTTTAATTTTTCCGTTTTCTTGAAGGTTGCAAATTAATTTTTGACCTTTTAAAGATATATTACTTTTAGAATTGTCATTTATATTAATGGTTATATTATTTCCGTTTAAAAACAGATTAGCATCCGATTTGTTAAATAAATCAATTTGCAAATCGACTACTTTTAAAAAATCTGCATTTTCTATTTTACTATTGCTGTGTAATGAAATTTTTGACAATGTAGTTTCTGCTAAATATAAAGTTAATTCAAATTTCTTTTTACTACCAATTCTATTAGTTAATAAAATACTTAAATCACCATTATTTATATCACTTTCAAGTATCTCGTGTAAATTATCATCTGCATAGATTTCTAATTTATTTTCGGAACCTTTCATTAAAGTAAGTTGAATATTTTTATGTAATTTAATGGTATTTATTTCTTCAAAAATTCGTTCGGATAAAATAACATTTTTACTACCTTTTATTTTCTCTAACTTTTGAGCGTTTAAAAATAAAATAGTCGTTAAAAGAATAAGTGTCGTTAGTTTTTTCATATCAATTTTGTAAATTAAACTTTGTTATAGATCAATATTAGAGTTCCTTAGTAATACCAAAATTATGATTTTAATCGTTTAATTACAATTTTAATGCCGAAAATTGTTTTATAGAATTATTATAATCAACTATAATTTCTTGTACAATTTCTGCTGCTGGTTTAATTTCATTAATCAAACCTGCAATTTGACCGATTTCTAATTCGCCATCTTCTAAGTCGCCTAAAAACATTCCTTTCTTTGCTCTTGCTCTGCCTAAATGATTTTTAATTTCTTGAACAGTTGCATTTTTTTTGTATAATTCTTCAATTTCATTAAAGAATTTATTTTTTAATAATCTTGCAGGGATTAATTCTTTTAAAGTTAATAAAGTATCGCCATCTTTTGCTTTTACCACTTCGTTTTTAAAATTTATATGTGCAGAAGATTCTTTACTTGCAACAAATCTACTACCAATTTGCACTGCATCTGCACCTAAAACCATTGTTGCTAACATGGCTTTACCTGTTGCGATTCCTCCAGCAGCAATTAACGGAATATTAATTTTTGTAGCAACCATAGGTATTAATGTAAGTGTTGTCGTTTCTTCTCTTCCGTTATGTCCGCCTGCTTCAAAACCTTCTGCTACAATTGCATCAACTCCTGCTTCTTGAGATTTTAGAGCAAATTTTACACTACTAACAACATGTACAACTAAGATTCCTTTATCTTGTAAAAATTTTGTCCATAATTTTGGATTTCCTGCGGAAGTAAAAACAATTTTAACACCTTGGTTTACTATTATTTGCATTATTTCATCTAAATCAGGATAAAATAATGGCACATTTACAGCGAAAGGCTTATCGGTTGCTTTTTTACATTTTTGAATATGTTCTAACAAAACATTCGGATACATTGATCCTGCGCCAATAATACCTAATCCGCCTGCATTACTTACTGCAGATGCCAATTTATAACCACTTACCCAAACCATACCAGCTTGAATTAATGGATATTTAATACCAAATAGTTTTGTTATTTTATTAGTCAAAATTATTTTTTTACTATTTTAAACGTTTTAGATGAATTATTTAATGTTAGTTTGACTAAATAAATTCCAGAATTTAAAGAACTTATATCAAAAGATAAATCACTAGATATTTTTTTGCTTAAAACTTGTTTGCCAATCACATTAAAAACTTGAACTGTTGCAGACTCTATATTTGAAACGCCATTAAGATAAATATTATTTTGTGTAGGATTTGGATATAATGTTAAACTTGCCAACTCATCATCACTAATATTAGCAACATTATTAAATGCTGTTTCTAAATTAGGTATGCCGTAACCTTCTTGATCTGTCGGATTGCTATATCTATCCGCAGATTCTCTAATAATCTGCATAATTTCAAAATTAGTTTTATTAGGAAATGCTTGCCAAAAACTCGCAACTGCACCTGCCATAACTGGCGAAGAAAAAGAAGTACCACTGCCAGTTGTAATAAAACCATCACTACCAATAATAGTTGTACCGCTACCTTTTGCTAAAATATCTGGTTTTATTTGACCATCTGAAGTTGGACCATAAGAACTAAAACCTGCTATAAAACCATTACTATCAACTGCACCAACTGTAAATACATTATCGCCATCGGCAGGCGAAGTAATATAATGCCAATCGCTATTCCCAGAATTACCCGCAGAATTACAAACTATCATACCTTTTGTTGCTGCAATGTCTGCACCTCTTGTAATAAATGCGGTATCGCCATCCATATCTGCATAGGTATAATCATATCTACTATCATCAAAAGTACTGTAACCTAAAGAAGTATTGATTACATCTACACCATTTTCATCTGCTCTTTCAGCTGCTTCTACCCAATAACTTTCTTCTAAAGGTGTTTCGCTGTCTGTATCTTCGGTTATATATAAATAAAATGTTGCATCTATTGCTGTACCAACTAGTTGACCATCTTTTTTACCTGCAATAGTTGATAAAACACGTAAACCATGCGTACCTCTAGAATAAAAATTCGTATTTCTTTCGATAAAATTATAACCTCCTAAA
Organism: uncultured Flavobacteriaceae bacterium; assembly: GCA_964420345.1. GTDB lineage: Bacteria > Bacteroidota > Bacteroidia > Flavobacteriales > Flavobacteriaceae > S010-17. The sequence goes on along the minus strand of CAYQTF010000014.1, from coordinate 7,334 downwards.
ATCTGATTATTATTTCTTATATATGCAAAGGTATCATAAGTATTTACTCCAGGGAAACCGTTATCCATTAATGCAATCATCATTCCTGAACCTGTATAATCATTTTCGTGCAAATAATCTGCTCTAATTTGATTAGATTGGTTAAAAGAACCGCCATAATTATAAATTATTTTATTTGTATTACTTGAAATGTTTTCATCTTTAAACTTAATTATCCTTTCTGTTCTTGTGTTTCGAGCATTCAAATCATTTGCTGCAAATTCTATACTACCTACAAACGATAAAGTTTCTAAAGCATTTATATTAGAAATAGAACCTAATACATGTACTGCGTTCATCCATTTTGAAGTTGCTTTTACCGTTATACCAGGTTTAGATTCTACTTCATCTACATAAGATTGTGTGATTGGCACATCAGATTCGTCTAAATTGATGCCTTGCCTATCTCTTCTGTCTAAAGAACGTTGTGACATTATTGATAATGGATTTGCAAAAAATGCTGCCACATCTTGCTTATTATTAAAATAAACCCAAGCATGTTCTTGAGCGAAAGATGCTGATGAAATTATAAATAATAATATTAGAATACTTGTTTTTTTCATTTTATTTAGACTTTATTAATGTACAAATATAAAGTTTTAAACCTACAAATCAGGTTATATATGTTACATTAACATTTTGGGAGTGGTTTGTTCTAAAAATTACAATAAACAATCAAAAATATTATTGTTTTTCATCATATTTGCAAAACAAAATTTATTTCAAAATGAAAAATACAGCACTTACAAAAATACACGAAAAATTAGGAGCAAAATTAGTTGGTTTTGCAGGTTATAATATGCCCGTACAATACGAAGGTGTAAATGCCGAGCATGAAACGGTAAGAAAAAGTGTTGGTGTTTTTGATGTTTCACATATGGGTGAATTTTTAATTGAAGGTGAAAATGCATTGAAACTAATACAGAAAGTAACTAGTAATGATGCTTCAAAATTAGAAATTGGTGACGCACAATATTCCTGTTTCCCTAATGATAAAGGCGGAATTGTAGATGATTTAATTTGTTATAGAATAAAAGAAAATACGTACTTATTAGTAGTCAATGCGAGTAATATTGAAAAAGACTGGAATTGGATTTCAAAATATAACGAGAATATTGGTGCTGAAATGAAAGATTTATCCGAAAATTATTCTCTATTAGCAATTCAAGGACCAAAAGCAGTTGAGGCAATGCAAAGTTTAACTTCCGTAGATTTAGCAGAAATCAAATTTTATACATTTAAAATAGCCGATTTTGCTGGCATTGAAAATGTAATTATTTCTGCGACTGGTTATACTGGTTCTGGTGGATTTGAAATTTATTGTAAAAATGATGAAGTAGCACAAATTTGGAATAAAGTATTGGAAGCAGGAAAAGATTTTGGCATCAAACCAATTGGTCTAGCGGCTAGAGATACTTTACGTTTAGAAATGGGTTATTGCCTTTACGGAAATGATATTAATGATACAACTTCACCTATTGAAGCTGGTTTAGGTTGGATTACCAAATTCACCAAAGACTTTGTGAATAGTGAAAATCTAAAAAAGCAAAAAGAAGAAGGCGTTACAAAACGACTAATCGCTTTTGAATTAACCGAAATAGGAATTCCCAGACAGGATTACCAAATTGTTGATGTTAACGGAAATAATATTGGCGTAGTAACTAGCGGTACTATGAGTCCGAGTTTAAAAAAGGGAATTGGCATGGGTTATGTTACTAAAGAACAATCAAAAAGAGGAAATGAAATTTTTATTCAGATTCGTAAAAAACAAGTAAAAGCAACAATTATTAAATTACCTTTTTATAAAGTCTAAGTAAGTAAGTTTAGCACATTCAAAACTAAACAACTATCTAGATAGCATTAAGACGCTTTTAGAAGTAATAGTAAAAAGATAATTTCAAAAAAGCATTAAGTCAAAAACTCTCAAGAATTATTTTTTCTCGTTTTTTTTCTTTTAATTAACTGTTTGGTTAAAACATTTACTAAAATTATTTTTCTGTAAAATAAAGATTTAGATGAATTGTATTTAATCTCCATAAAAAAGCACTTTCTTAGAAAGTGCTTTTTTATTCTTATTTAAAGTTGATATTATAAAATATGAGAGTATATACTATTAACTAAACCTATAACGAATTAACTTATAGATCTAATATTTAAATCTAAACTATCATTAGTATCAGTATCAGATAATAAATTACTTATTTCTTTAACTGAAGCATCTAAATACATCATTAATAAACCTAACTTCGTTTGATCTTTTGCAACTAAACCTAAAATAGTATTCTTATTTACATCTTTCAATAATAAATAACCAGAATCTGTTTTAATATAAAATTGATCAATACCGCCTTTACCTAAATCATTAGAAAATTTTTCACCCATAGAATGTAATGATGCAATCATTACAGCAACTCTATCTTCGTTTTCTGCATTTACCGAAGCAATAGTTAAACCTTCAGAATTTACTAATACTGCTGACTCTGAATTTGTATTTTCTACTAAATTTGACAACACTCTATCTAAATTTTTCATATTTCCCTTTCTTTTTTATTAAACTTATGTCAACAAAAGTAAAACTTTTTTGTATTTTTACAATGATTTTTAACAAAATAATTCGAATGAGTGAAAATAATTCAAAAAGTATTGAAGATTTAAAGAAAGAATTATACGATATGCATAAGCAATTCGATAGTATTAATATTCAAAAAACTTTAA
>CAYQTF010000014.1:0-4480 GCA_964420345.1 uncultured Flavobacteriaceae bacterium | reverse complement strand
TAAAAAAAATAATACTGAAACAAAAGTTGAATCAGAAACTGAAACAGCAATTAAAACAACTAAAACTAAAAAGTCTGATCTAAAAACTGAGATTTCTTATTTAGGTATTAAAGATAAGTTAGAAAAAATTAAACGTGAAATTAAAGAAAAAGATACTTTATATAATAACTCTAAAAAAGAGGTTGTTAAAAATCAGGTTCTATCGAAAGTTAAACCTGTTGATAGTCTCTTAAAAAAAGAAGAGTCTAATAAAAACACAGAAATTATTGAAAAAAGTAATTCCAATAAGAATAAATCAAATTTATTAACCATAATTATTTTAGTATTAATGATTATAGTATTAGTAAGTATTTATTTCATTATTTTTTAATACCTTTTTTTTGCAAACCAATTTTTCTATTCTATTTTATTAAAAATGTTAAGAATAAACAGATTTTCTTAATAAGTTTTTAAAATTAAAATTTTATTTAAAAAAATATTTTTAAATATTTGCACAAATAAAATGAAATGCCAAAAAACAGTTCGATTAAATCAGTTTTAATAATTGGTTCTGGACCAATTATCATCGGTCAAGCATGTGAGTTTGATTATGCAGGATCACAATCTATACAATCCTTAAAAGAAGAAGGAATTGAAGTTGTACTAATCAATTCTAACCCAGCAACCATCATGACCGACCCACAAATGGCTCATCATGTATATTTATTACCACTAACTACAAAATCTATTGTTGAAATCCTTAAAAAGCATCCAAACATAGATTCCGTTTTACCAACAATGGGCGGACAAACTGCATTAAATTTATGTATTGAAGCAGATAACAAAGGTATTTGGAAAGATTTTAATATTAAAATGATTGGTGTAAATATTAATGCCATAAATGTAACCGAAGATCGAGAACAATTTAGATTATTAATGAATAAAATTGGTATCGGACAAGCACCAAGTAAAACTGCAACCTCTTTTTTAAAAGGGAAAGAAATAGCACAAGAATTTGGTTTTCCTTTAGTTATACGACCGTCGTTTACTTTAGGTGGTTTTGGTGCGTCAATAGTTTATAAAAAAGAAAATTTTGATACTTTATTACAACGCGGTTTAGAAGCCTCACCAATACATGAAGTTTTAATTGATAAAGCTTTAATTGGTTGGAAAGAATTTGAAGTAGAATTACTGAGAGATAAAAATGACAATGTAATTATTATTTGTGTTGTTGAAAATATGGATCCAATGGGTATTCATACCGGTGATTCAATAACTGTTGCTCCTGCAATGACATTGAGTGACAAAACTTACCAACGTATGCGTGATATGGCTATACATATGATGCGTTCAATAGGTGATTTTGCAGGTGGTTGTAATGTACAATTTGCAATAAGTCAAGATAAAAATGAAGATATTGTTGCTATCGAAATAAACCCTAGAGTGTCTAGATCATCTGCATTAGCCTCTAAAGCAACTGGTTACCCTATTGCGAAAGTTGCAACTAAATTAGCGATCGGTTACCATCTAGATGAACTAAAAAACCAAATTACTAAAACAACTTCGGCTTATTTTGAACCTGCCCTAGATTATGTAATTGTAAAAATACCACGCTGGAATTTTGATAAATTCGAAGGTTCTGACCGAACACTTGGTTTGCAAATGAAAGCCGTTGGCGAAGTTATGGGAATTGGTAGATGTTTTCAAGAAGCATTACACAAAGCAACACAATCTTTAGAAATAAAACGTAACGGAATTGGTGCCGATGGTAAAGGTTACACTAAATACGAAGAAATTATTTCAAAATTAGAAAACCCAAGTTGGGATCGTGTTTTTGTTATTTTTGATGCCATAAGTGCTGGAATTTCATTAGATAAAATCCATGAAATTACAAAAATTGATAAATGGTTTTTATTACAATACGAAGAATTATACTTATTAGAAAAAGAAATTGCAACATACACATTAGAAACGCTACCAAAAAGTTTATTATTAAAAGCCAAGCAAAAAGGTTATGGCGATAGACAAATTGCACATACTTTAAAATGTTTAGAAAGTCAAGTCTATAAAAAACGTAACGAATTAAATATAAAAAGAATATTTAAACAAGTAGATACTTGTGCTGCAGAATTTAAAGCAGAAACACCTTACTTCTACTCTACTTTCGAAAACGAAATGATTGTAGATAATAAAACGATAACTGCAACAGAATCTGTTTCATCAAATAAAAAGAAAGTAGTTATTTTAGGTTCTGGTCCAAACAGAATCGGACAAGGAATTGAATTTGATTATTGTTGCGTACATGGTGTTTTAGCTGCAAAAGAAATGGGTTATGAAACCATTATGATTAATTGCAATCCCGAAACAGTTTCTACAGATTTTGATATTGCAGATAAATTATATTTCGAACCTGTTTTTTGGGAACATATTTATGACATCATACAACACGAAAAACCCGAAGGTGTTATTGTGCAACTTGGAGGACAAACTGCTTTAAAATTAGCAGAAAAATTAGATAAATATGGTATTAAAATCATGGGTACAAGTTTTGATGCGTTAGATTTAGCCGAAGATCGTGGCCGTTTTTCTGAAATGCTATTAAGTTTAGATATTCCTTTTCCTGAATTTGGTACTGCTACAAACGCACAAGAAGCTTTAAAAATTGCAGATGAATTAGATTTCCCTATTTTGGTTAGACCAAGTTATGTACTTGGTGGACAAGGAATGAAAATTGTAATTAACAAACAAGAATTAGAAGAACATGTTGTCGATATTTTAAGAAAAATACCAAATAACGTACTACTTTTAGATCATTATCTAGATGGCGCTATTGAAGCAGAAGCAGATGCTATTTGCGACGGAAAAGATGTGTATATTATTGGTATAATGGAACATATTGAACCTTGTGGTATACATTCTGGAGATTCTAATGCTACTTTGCCTCCATTTAATTTAGGCGAATTTGTAATGCAACAAATTAAAGATCATACAAAAAAAATTGCTCTTGCTTTAAAAACTGTCGGGTTAATTAATGTGCAATTCGCTATAAAAAATGATATTGTTTATATTATTGAAGCTAACCCGAGAGCTTCTAGAACTGTACCATTTATTTCTAAGGCGTATAAAGAACCTTATGTTAATTATGCAACTAAAGTAATGCTTGGCGCAAAAGTGAAAGACTTTAAATATAACCCTAAGTTAAAAGGTTATGCAATTAAACAACCTGTTTTTTCGTTTAATAAATTTCCGAATGTCAATAAAAATTTAGGACCAGAAATGAAATCAACTGGTGAAAGTATTTTGTTTATTGACGATTTAAAAGATGATGCTTTTTATGAGTTATATGCTCGTAGAAAAATGTATTTGAGCAAGTAAGCATAATAAAACCAAAACGGATTACCTTAAGGCAAAATTTTCAGAATTAAACCACTATGGACTGGAAGTCCATAGATTTGGTGTACAGACTGAAAGTCTGTTTCGTGAAATGCACACAGCAATGAATTCGTGAAAATTCGTGTGAAATTTTTTAAAAACTAAAGCGAAATACACTAAAGTACATAGTTTTAACTACATATGAGACCAACAAAATTATTAAAAAGAAATAACAGATTCCACAATACCTTGTATTCTAAAATCATCCGATAAAATAATTGGTTGGTACTTTTTATTATGTGATTTTGGTTTTAAAACTACCAAACTACCATTATGATGGTATTCTTTTATGGTTGCTTCATCATTTATTAAAGCAACTACTCTATTGCCATTTTCGGCATGTTGCTGTTGTCTTATCAAAACTAAATCGCCATCATCAATACCTGCGTCATTCATAGAATCACCTTTTGCTCTTAATAAAAAATAGCGATGCCCTTTTTTAATTAATTTTATTGAAACTGACACTTGTGCCTCCACATTTTCATCTGCAAAAATAGGCAAACCACAAGCGACATTTCCAAGTAATGGAATTAGTATGGTTTCGTTAGATATTTTTTTAACAATAGCATCCGAAGAAGTTAATAACTCCTTTGCTTCTACTTTTAAAATAGATGCTATTTTATATAAGTCATCTAAACTTGGTTGCCTTCTATTCTGCACATAAGAATTAACCATATTATAACTTTTATCTAATTTTTCCGATAACCAAGTTTGTTTGATTCCTTTTTCTCTTAATACTTTTTTTATATTATTCATTTTGTAAAATATTGATAACTAAGTGTAAATATACAAAATTATATTTAAATCTCATTTAGTGAGATATTTAATGACTGTTAAACTTACACTTTTTAATTATATTTTCATAATAATTAACCTGTTAATAATTTATTAAATTGTTTTATGTTCATGTAAAGTACTGTTAATCTGAAACTTAAATAAACAAACAGAATAAGTTAGTTAATATTTCAATCAAATTGATAATCCAAGAAGTCATATAAACCAACTACATAATTTGGTATTGTTAATTTAAGATAGTTAACTCGTCATTTAACTTCAGCATTAGTAATAT
>CAYQTF010000013.1:28667-30726 GCA_964420345.1 uncultured Flavobacteriaceae bacterium | reverse complement strand
TCAGTAGTCAGTAGTCAGTAGTCAGTAGTCAGTAGTCAGTAGTCAAAATAAAAAAAACATATGAATCTGTGAAATCTATATCAAAAAAAATATTAATAACTGGCGGGGCAGGTTTTATTGGTTCTCACTTAGTGCGCTTGTTTGTTAATAAATATCCAAATTATCATATTTATAATTTAGATAAATTGACTTATGCTGGAAATTTAGAAAATATTGCCGATATTGAATCCAAACCAAATTACACCTTTATAAAAGGCGATATTACCGATAATACATATCTTGAAAAAATTTTTAATCAATATAATTTTGATGCTATTATTCATTTAGCAGCAGAATCTCATGTAGATCGCTCGATAACAAATCCGTTAGAATTTGTAATGACTAATGTGATTGGTACAGTTAATTTATTACAAGCAGCAAACAAAATATGGTTGAACAAAACAGATAAATTATTTTATCACGTTTCTACGGATGAAGTTTATGGTTCGTTAGAAGAAACTGGTAAATTTACTGAAGAAACTGCTTACGACCCACATAGTCCATATTCGGCTTCAAAAGCAAGTTCAGATCATTTTGTGAGAGCATTTTTTGATACCTATCAATTGCCAATTGTAATTTCGAATTGCTCTAATAATTATGGTCCAAATCAGTTTCCTGAAAAATTAATTCCATTATTTATTAATAATATTAGGCAAAATAAAAACCTTCCCGTTTACGGAAATGGTTTAAATATAAGGGATTGGTTATATGTGGAAGATCATGTAGATGCTATTGATCAAATATTCCATAAAGGAAAATTAGGCGAAACTTATAATATTGGTGGAAATAATGAATTAACAAATTTAGAATTAATTGATACGCTAATAAAAGTTGTCGATAAAAAACTAAAACGAAAAGAAGGAACTTCAAAAAAGTTAATCACCTTTGTAGAAGATAGAAAAGGTCATGATTTAAGATATGCTATTGATTTAACCAAAATTAATTCCGAATTAAATTGGAGTCCAACATTAAATTTTGAAAAAGGTTTAGAAAAAACAGTAAATTGGTATTTAGATAATGAAGAATGGTTGAAAAATGTAACTACCGGTGATTATCAAGAGTATTATGAGAAAATGTATAAAAATTAAATAAAAATTCCTTCCCTTTGGGAAGGTTAGGATGGGATGAAAGGAATAATTCTAGCAGGCGGATCAGGTACAAGATTATATCCATTAACAAAAGTGGTTTCTAAACAGTTACTACCTGTTTATGATAAACCTATGATTTATTATCCGCTATCCATTTTAATGTTAACAGGTATTAAAGAGATTTTAATTATATCTACGCCAAACGATTTGCCAAATTTCGAAAAATTATTTGGTGATGGTTCTCAGTTAGGACTTAAACTTTCGTATAAAGTACAACCAAGTCCAGATGGTTTAGCGCAAGCCTTTATTTTAGGAGAAAAATTTATCGGTAATGATGATGTGTGTTTAATTTTAGGGGATAATATTTTTTATGGTGCTGGAATTCAAAACATTCTTAAAAATGCAGTTAAAACTGTAATTGAAGAAAAGAAAGCAGTTGTATTTGGCTATACTGTAAAAGACCCAAGTCGCTATGGTGTTGCTGAAATGGATAACAACGGAAACGTAATTAGTATTGAAGAAAAACCTGAAAGTCCTAAAAGCAATTTCGCAGTTGTAGGTTTATATTTTTATACGAATGCTGTTGTAAAAATTGCACAAAACGTAAAACCATCGCATAGAGGCGAATTAGAAATAACTTCTGTAAATCAAAGTTATTTAGAAAAAAATAAACTAAAAATGGAATTATTAGGTCGTGGTTTTGCTTGGTTAGATTCTGGTACACACGAATCTATTAATGAAGCATCCGAATTTATTAAAGTAATTGAACACAGAACAGGTCTTAAAGTTGCCTGTATTGAAGAAATTGCTTGGAAAATGAATTTCATCAATAAAAAACAATTATTAAAACTAGCAGACGAACTTGGCAAAAGTACCTATGCTGATTATTTAAAAGAATTGGTTTGACTAAAGACTAAAGACTAAAGACTAAA
>CAYQTF010000013.1:26317-28567 GCA_964420345.1 uncultured Flavobacteriaceae bacterium | reverse complement strand
GACTAAAGACTAAAGACTAAAGACTAAAATTAAAAAAAACAAATGTATAAAACAAAATATCACAGCGTAGATTTATCTAAATTAAGTTTCTTAGTAACTGGTGGCGCAGGTTTTATCGGTTCTAACATTGTAGAATACTTATTAAAATATGATGCTAAAAAAGTACGTGTGTTAGATGATTTATCAAATGGTTATTATCATAATATTAAAGAATTTGAAAGCAATCCTGCATTCGAATTTATTGAAGGTAATATCTGTGATTTAGAAACTTGTAAAAAAGCAATGCAAGATATAGATTATGTTTCGCATCAAGCAGCATTGGGTTCTGTACCAAGATCTATAGATAATCCTATAGCGACAGATAACGTGAATTCTGGTGGTTATTTAAATATGCTAGTTGCATTAAAAGATAGTAAAACGGTTAAACGAATGGTTTATGCAGCATCAAGTTCTACTTATGGTGATAGTCAAACTTTACCAAAAGTAGAAGCAAATATTGGCAAACCATTATCACCTTATGCGGTCACAAAATTAGTAAACGAATTATACGCAGATGTTTTTGCAAAAACTTACGGTATTGACACTATTGGTTTTAGATACTTTAACATTTTTGGACCAAAACAAAGTCCAAATGGTGCTTATGCTGCAGTAATACCATTATTTATGCAAGCATTAGTAGATAATAAACCGCCAACTATTAATGGTGATGGAGAACAAACTAGAGATTTCACCTATGTAGAAAATGCGGTACAAGCAAATATTAAAGGTATGTTTGCCAATAAAAAAACAGGAAACGAAGTATATAATATTGCTTGTGGTGATAGAGTTAGTCTTAATACTTTATGGGATTCGTTACAAAAAGTTTCTAACAATAAATTAAAAGCAAATTACGGACCTAACAGACAAGGTGATGTTAAAGATTCTTTGGCAGATATTTCAAAAGCAAGTGAGTTAATGGATTATAAACCATTATTTGATATTGACAAAGGTTTAGATATTACTTTTGAATGGTTCATAAAACAATAAAATGAAACGAGCATGTTAAAATTTTTATCACATAATAAAATGGAAAATTGCGAACAGCATATGTCCTATTTAAAAAATATTATAGACATATGAAAAAAATATTAATTACAGGTGCTGCAGGATTTATCGGACATCATTTATCACATTTATTATTGAAAAATAATTATGAAGTTGTTGGAATTGATAATATTAACGATTATTACGATGTAAACTTAAAGTTAGCACGATTAGAAGATTTAGGTATAAATACTTCTAATATAGAATACAACAAAGCAATACAAGGAAAAATTAAATTTATTAAATTAGATTTAGCAGACAAAGATAATATCTTAGCGCTATTCGATAAAGAAAAATTTAATTTCGTAATGAATCTAGCTGCTCAAGCTGGAGTTCGCTATTCGTTAATAAATCCACATTCGTATGTGGATAGTAACATTACAGGTTTTTTAAATATTTTAGAAGGTTGTAGAGCAAATCCTGTAGAACATTTAATTTATGCTTCGTCAAGTTCGGTTTATGGTTTAAGTGAAGAAATACCTTTTAATACATCTTCACATACAGATCATCCGTTAGCAATGTATGCAGCAAGTAAAAAGTGTAATGAAATGATGGCGCATTCTTATTCTTACTTATACGGAATACCAACAACAGGTTTACGGTTTTTTACCGTTTATGGACCTTGGGGAAGACCAGATATGGCATTACACATCTTCACCAAAGCTATTGTAGAAGATAAAGAGTTCGAAGTATTTAATCACGGTAATATGAGTCGAGATTTCACTTACGTGGATGATATTGTTGAAAGTGTAAAACGATTAATTCCAAAACCACCACAAAAAGACAATCCAAATTTTAACCCTAAAAAACCAAATCCATCTATAAGTTCGGCGCCATATCAATTATTTAATGTTGGTAATAATAGTCCTGTTGCTTTAATGGATTATGTAAAAGCAGTAGAAAAAGCACTAAATAAAAAAGGGAAAATAGTTTATAAAGGTATGCAACCAGGCGATGTACAATCCACTTATGCAAACGTACAAAGTCTTTTTGATTATATAGATTTTAAACCATCAACTACTATAGAAGAAGGTATTCAGAAATTTGTAGATAAATATTTAGAATTAAATGGTCATTAATAAAAACATAACGACTATTTTTAAGTTTATTAAAAATATGTCGCTATCTTTTTTATGTTTTAATTAAAATACAAGCGACTATTTTTGT
>CAYQTF010000013.1:0-26217 GCA_964420345.1 uncultured Flavobacteriaceae bacterium | reverse complement strand
AAATATGTCGCTATCTTTTTTATGTTTTAATTAAAATACAAGCGACTATTTTTGTACTTATTTGAAATATGTCGCTATCTTTTTTATGTTTTAATTAAAATACAAGCGACTATTTTTGTACTTATTTGAAATATGTCGCTATCTTTTTTATGTTTTAATTAAAATATAAGCGACTATTTTATAATATATTGTATATTTGCATATATGAAAACTATTTATCAAAGATCAAATTATTTCAATAGAATACAGAATTCTATTTCTAAAATGTCTATTACTGTTCTTTTAGGAGCAAGGCAAATAGGGAAATCATCTATCTTGAAATCCATTAAAGTAAAAGGCGCTAAAATTTATTTAGATGGGCAATTAGACGAAACAAATAATCTTTTTCAAAAACAAGCAAATATTATAGAGTTTTTAAAAATAAAATTAAATCCTAACCTAAACGGCTTACTTATTATTGATGAATTTCAAATGATTAACAAAGTTTCTTCTACATTAAAAGCATTAGTAGATACCTATCCTGATTTAAAAGTTTTATGCAGCGGCAGTAGTAGTCTTGATATTATACAAAAAGTGGAAGAGTCACTTGCAGGTAGAGTTAGAATAATTGATTGTTATTCCCTTTCATTTAGCGAAAGTATTTTATTTAAATATTCTGAGGCATTATTTACTGAATACAAAAGATACTACTTAAAAACAGATGATAATATCATTACAAAGGAAATTAAATTATTGCAAAACCAACATTTAGTATATGGTGGAATGCCGAGAACTTGGTTAGAAAAAAATCCAGCAGAAAAAATTCAAATTCTAAATGATATTTACATAACCTATCTAATGAGAGATGTAAAAAGTTACGTCAAAAATTCAGATAGTGTTGGTTTTAACAAACTGATTAGAATGCTTGCTTTACAAATTGGCAATTTAGTAAACGTAAATGAACTCTCAAATAATTCAGGTTTAACTTATACCAAATGCCAAGATTATTTATACCTATTAGAACAAATGTATATTATTAAACTTGTGGAACCATATAACAGTGGTAATATGCGTAAAGTAATTAAAAAAATGAAAAAAGTCTATTTTTTAGATTTAGGAATTAGAAATATGGTAATTCAAAATTTTAATCCATTAGACTTAAGAGCAGATAATGGTGCTTTATTCGAAAACTTTGTGTTTTTAGAATTATTAAAAAGCAAATCTTCATACACTAAAATTTATTTTTATAGAACTAGAGATGGCGCTGAAGTTGATTTTATATTAAACGATATGATTAATTTAACAAGTATTGAAGTAAAATACAAAAACATTAAAAAACCTCTATATTTAAAAACTTTAGACAACTTTAATATAAAAGAAAATGTTAAATACTCATATGTTATTAATCAAAATTACACTAATTTTGACAACGAAAAAAAATATATTACTGCTTATTTAATGGAAAAAATATTTACACATAATTTGAATGAACCGAGTAAGAGCAATATTTTGAAACAAAAAAATGATTAGTAGTGAGCACATATTTTACCAATTAAAAAAAAAGGAAAAAATATGAAAAATAAAATAGTAATAATAGGCACAGGTTACGTAGGTTTAGTAACAGGAACTTGTTTTGCAGAAATGGGAAACAATGTAGTTTGTATTGATATTGATAAAACTAAAATTGAAAACCTTAAAAATGGAATCATTCCAATTTTTGAACCTGGTTTAACGGATTTAGTTAATAGTAACTATAAAAACGGTAATCTAGAATTTTCTACTGATTTGTCTAATGTTATTAACGATGCATCAATCATTTTCATTGCCGTTGGTACACCAATGGGCGATGATGGGTCGGCAGATTTACAATATGTAATTACCGTTGCGAAACAAATTGGCGAATTAATGCAAAAACCATTAATAATTGTTGATAAGTCAACCGTACCAGTTGGAACAGCAGATAAGGTGAAAAATACCATAAAAGAAGAGTTACAAAAAAGAAACCTAGACGTTGATTTTAGTGTAGTTTCAAATCCTGAGTTTTTAAAAGAAGGAGATGCAGTTACCGATTTTATGAAACCAGATAGAATTGTAATTGGTGCAGATAATGACAAAGCAATTGATGCTATGCGAACTCTATACGCACCATTTATTCAAAGCGATAGTCAATTTATTAGTATGGATTTACGTTCTGCCGAAATGACAAAATATGCTGCAAATGCAATGCTGGCAACAAAAATTTCGTTTATGAATGAAATTGCTAATATTTGCGAATTAGTTGGTGCGGATGTAAATATGGTAAAAAACGGCATTGGTTCTGACAAAAGAATTGGCTATAGTTTTATAAATCCTGGTTGTGGTTATGGTGGTTCTTGTTTTCCTAAAGATGTGAAAGCATTGAGTAGAATTGCAAAAGAGAATAATTATAATCCACAGTTAATAAATGCAGTAGAAAGTGTAAATAACAATCAAAAATTAGTAATTGCAAATAAAGTAATTTCTAAATTTGGAGAAGATTTAACTAGTAAAACATTTGCCATTTGGGGATTAGCATTTAAACCTGGCACAGATGATATGCGAGAAGCACCAGCAATTTATATTATTAATGAATTGACCAAAAGAGGCGCAAAAATTAATGCTTATGATCCAAAAGCGATGGACGAAGCAAAAATGCATTACCTAAAAGATAATTCTAATGTAAAATATTTCGATAATAAATATGATGTATTAAAAAATGCAGATGCTTTACTTCTATTAACCGAATGGAAAGAATTTAGGTCACCCGATTTTGACTTAATTAAAAATAAATTAAAGAACGCAATGATTTTTGATGGTAGGAATCAATATAATACAACATATCTAGAAAAAAAAGAGTTTCGTTATTATCAAATTGGTGTATAAATTTATTATTTTTTGAAAAAAATCATCTCTAAATTATCTAAAAGCACCGGAGTTAAATATGTTTCTTCCGGTCTATTTAAAACATTTGCCATTACCTTTAGCGGTATTGTAATACTTAGATGGTTAGAACCAATAGAATTAGGTAAATGGCAAAGTTTTTTAGTATTCATTGGTTATATTCAAATTTTAACATTAGGAACTACGAGTGGTTTAAATAGAGAAATTGCTTACCTAATCGGAAAAGATAAACTTAAAGAAGGAATCAAAAAATTAAGAACTGTCGGTTACTATACAACGGTATTAAGTTTTTCTTTAATGGTATTAATTATAGGACTCGGAATTATACTTTATTTTTTAAATATTTTTACATTAGAACTAACTATAATGTTCATCTTGGCATTTTTAACAGGATCTTTACGTATTCAAACTTCCTTTCTTGGAGCAACATATAGGTCATCTAGTGCATTTTTACAATTAAGTAAAATACAATTCGTAGTGAGCACATTATATTTTATTTTACTTCCTCTTATTTATTATTATCATTTATGGGGTTATATTATATATCAAGTAACAATAGCGTTAGCGCTATATTTTGCATATTATAATTACAGACCATATAAAGTTAAATATAAATTTGAGAAATCAATATTTATTGAAATGGTGAAAATTGGTATGCCAATGTATATTTGGAATTATTTAGCATCTGTAAGTAGAAGTATTCCTAGATTAATATTACTAACACTAGGTGGTCCTTTAATGATTGGTTTATATTCTCCTGCAGGTAGTGTTAATACAGCCTTTTTAGCATTACCAAAACATGTAAATAGTTATCTTTTCCCTCAAATGTCCCATATTTATGGTAAAACTGGTGATATGAAAAAAGTATATCATTTTACTATGTCTGCAATTTGGAAACTTTTTTTATTAATGAGTTTTTTAGCTACTATAATTGCAGTTACCATACCTCATGTTATAGAATATATTTTTCCAAAATATAACGAAGGAATTATCGCCATACAAATAACTGTTTTTTCAGGTGTTTTTTTCTGCCTTAACACCATGATGCACAGTGCTATTAATAGTTTAAAGAATTTCAGTTTATTTAAATTAATAATATCCATGCGATTTTTATTTATTCTAATATTTACAGGTATTGGTTATTTAATTTTCGATTCTTTATTAGTTGTTGTACCTTTCGGAGCTCTATTAGCGGAAATTTTTAACTTTTTTAACTATTGGAGAAGTTTATACAAATCAACACATAATTTAAAACAAAATAAATAATACCATGAGTTCACAAGTCAGAAAACATTTAAAGTTTACTTGGCAAAATTATTTAAGACTTCTATATAATAAAATATTATTAGGCAACTTAGGTAAGATGGTTCATATTAGTAAAAATATAGAATTTTTAAGATTTCCAAAAAAAATATTTATTGAGGATCATGTAATTATTAAAGAAGGTGTTCGTATGTGTGCTTGTAATAATAATGCAAAAATAAGTATTGGAAAAAGAACAACTATTGGTTATCATACCTTTATGTTTGCTTCTAATAATATCGAAATTGGAGATGATTGTTTAATTGCTCCATTTGTTTATTTGGTAGATAGTGATCATCAAATAAAAAAAGGTGTTAATATTAATAGTCAACCAAATGTAACCAGTCCAATAAAAATTGGAAATGATGTTTGGATTGCTAGTAATGTAACTATTTTAAAAGGTGTCACTATTGAAAATGGTGCTATAATCGCTGCAAATTCAGTTTTAAATCAAAATGTGAAAGCTAATGAAATTTGGGGAGGAAGTCCAGCAAAAAAAATTAGAGATAGAAAATAATGAAAGTAGGTATTGTCATATTATCAAGATTTTCTTCTAATCGATTACCTGGAAAGGCATTAATGAAGATTAACGGAAAAACAATTCTTCAATATATTATTGAAAGATTAACGACTGTAGTGAGTGTAAGTGACATTGTAATAGCAACTTCTGTAGAACAAAGTGATAATGCCATTGAAGATTTTGCGAAAAGTATAAATATTAATTGTTATAGAGGTTCTTTAGAAAATGTTGCAGAAAGGTTTTATAATGCTAAACACCATGATTGGGATTATGCTTTACGCATAAATGGTGATAACATTTTTTTAGACACTAATATACTTAGAGAAATGATTACTATTACCAAAAACGGAAATTATGATTTTATTACTAATGTAAAAAACAGAACGTTTCCAAAAGGGATGAGTATCGAAATTGTTAAATTATCATTTTACAAAATTGCATTACAAAAGATTAATAAAAATAATCATTACAAAGAACATGTTACATTGTATTTGTATGAAAATGAAACGAATAATTACTATTACGTTTATAATAAAGAGTTACCAGAAGCATCAGGAATACAAATGGCATTAGATACAAAAGAAGATTTTAATAGAAGTCAAAAAATTATTGATTGCTTTCAATCATCTCATATAAATTATAATTTAAAAGAAATTTATTCCATTTGGAAAAAAAACAATTATGAATAAACCATTTCAAGGAAAATACGGACCATTATTAATTGCTGAAATTGGTGGTAACCATGAAGGCAATTTTGAATACGCAAAAAAATTAGCACAACTAGCAATAGACTCAGATGTAGACTATGTTAAATTTCAAATTTATTCTGGAGACACCTTAGTTTCTAGTGTCGAAAATCCACAAAGAAACAAACATTTCAAAAAATTTGAATTATCAAAAGTCAATCATATTTATTTAGCTGAAATGGTTTTAGAAGCTGGTATTAAATATACTTCTTCCGTTTGGGATATTACGGCTATGGAATGGTTAGACAAATATATTAGCCTTTATAAAATTGGTAGTGGTGATTTAACTGCATATCCTGTATTAAAAAAAACAGCAGAAAAAGGAAAACCAATGGTTATTTCTACAGGTTTATCATCCGAAGAAGAAATTATTAAAACGGTCGAATACATTCAAGGTGTTAATCCTATTTATAAAGATAAAGAAATGCTTTCTATACTACAATGTACAACGATGTATCCAATAAATAATTCAGATGCAAATTTGAATGTTATGAACAAGTTGAAACAAAGTACTGGATTAACTATTGGTTATTCCGACCATACCGAAGGTAGTAAAGCATTATATTATGCTATAGCAATGGGTGCGCAAGTATTAGAATTTCACTTTACAGATACTAGAGAAAATCAAACATTTAGAGACCATAAAGTATCTTTAACTCCTAACGAAATTAGCGATTTAATTAATGAAATTAAATTAATAAAATCATTACAAGGTAATGCAACAAAAACACCAATTAAGATTGAATTAGATAATGGTTATGAGGTTTCTTTTAGAAGAGCCGTTTATCCATCAAAAAATATTAATGCTGGTGATATATTAACAGAAGATAATCTAACCGTTTTAAGACCAAATGTAGGTATTGACGCAAGAGAGTTTGACAAATTAATAGGCAAAAAAATAATTGATAGTGTTTCCAAACATCAAAGAATGGATTGGAATAATATAGTATAACCTCTATGAAAAATAAACCACTAGTAAGTGTTTACATTACTAATTACAATTACGAAAAATTCATTCAAGAATCTATAGAAAGTGTGTTGTCGCAAACTATGCAAAATTTTGAATTGATTATTATTGATGATGGTTCTAAAGATAATAGTAAAAAAATTATTGAAACCTATAGAGAACATCCTAAGGTAAGAATTATTTACCAACAAAATAAAGGATTAAATGTAACCAACAATGTAGCTATGAGAACATCAAAAGGTGTTTATATCATGAGGTTAGATGCAGATGATTACTTGCGAAAAGATGCGCTGTTTGAAATGACAAATGTACTGGAATCTAATCCGGATTTAGGTTTGGTTTTCCCTGACTACTATTATATTGATGCTCAAGGAGAAATTATTGGCGAGGAAATTAGACACGATTTTGATAAAGACGTTTCCTTATACGATCAACCTGCACATGGAGCGTGCACAATGATACGCTTAGAAAATCTAAAAACTCTTGGTGGTTATAACGAAAGTTTTACCTGTCAAGATGGTTATGATTTATGGATTAAATTTATCATGCATTTTAATGTAAATAACATTAACAAACCTCTTTTTTATTACAGACAACACGGTAACAATTTAACTGGTGATGAAGCTAGAATTTTAGCAACTCGAAAAAAAATTAAAGAAACCTATGTAGATAGTAGTAAAATGGAAACGCCTAAAACAGTTGCCATTATACCCGTTAGAAATGCTTTTATTAATGATATTAATTGGCCTTTATACAAAAAAGATGACGTAAGTATTTTAGAAAAAGCAATAATATCTCTAATCAAAACAAAAAAAGTAGATTGGATTGTAGTGACAACTTCCGATAAAGAAATTTTAACTGCTTTAAAAAAAATCAAAATAAAATATGATGATGAATTTATTGTAATTGAACGCCCAAAACAATATTCTGGCAGTAATGTAACTCTTTATAAAACCTATAATTTTGTTTTAGAAGAACTTGCTAAAAATAATATAAATCCAGAAGCAATATTATCTTTAGCTCTTGAATTCCCTTTTGTAACTAGCGACATTATAGATGATGCAATTTATACATTAACCATTTTCAAAGCAGACTCATTATTAAGCGTAAGACCTGACAATAAAATGTATTACCAACATATTGGACATGGTTTACAACCAATACTAGATCAAGAAAAATATACTAAATTAGAAAGAGAAGCTTTATATAAAGGTCAAGGTGGTGTGGTACTCTCAACAGTGACTAGTTTTAAACAAAACAAGAAAATACTGGCTGGAAAAGTTAGTCATATTGTCGTTGATGAAAAAGCAGCTATTGGTGTTTTTTCTAAATTTGATTTCAGATTATTTAATATGTTAATTCAATAAAAGTGTTAATTAATGAAAACTAATAAAAATTATTTTTTTGTTGGCACTGCGTTACAAGTCATTAATGCTGTTGAATATGTAGAAAAAATAACGAGTAAATCTAGTAATATTTTAATTGTTTATAACACTAAAAGTACTGTTAGAAAAGAAGTCGAAGCTGCAATTAATAATTATAAATGGAATCGCATTATATATTTAGGTTCAACTTCTGTTTTATCAATTAAAAATCAAACAATTAAATTTGTTTTAAACAATTTATTTGCTTTTATTAAATTACAGTTTATTTCCTTTAAAAAAGCTTCTTTAATAGGTAATGATATTAATTATTTTTTTAGATATACCGTTAAAAAAAATCAAAATAACAAAATTGTTTATATAGACGATGGTACTGCAACAATTAATTATAAAGAAGATAATCCATATAAAACTTTTAAAGACAAGAAAAATAGATTATTGTATCAATTTTTAGGAATTAAAACCTTTATAATTAAACCTACCATTTTTTTTACAAATTATAAAGAAATATTAAAAACTAAAACAAAGTCTAAAATTATTGAAAATGATTATAGTTATTTAAAGGAAGTTATAAAAAATCAAAAAGAAAGTACTATCATTTATTTTATTGGAGACCCACATGTTGAAAGAGGCTATTTAACAAAAGAAACTTATTTGAATAAATTACGTCAAGTAAAAAATACTTTTGAAGAGAAAGTTGTTTATATTGCACGTCTTTATGAGGATAAAAATAAATTAAATGAAATATCGAAAATAATTACTGTTTTAGAAAACGATGTTCCTTTCGAAATGTATATGGTAAACCAAAAAATAAAACCAAAAATTTTAATCGGATATC
Organism: uncultured Flavobacteriaceae bacterium; assembly: GCA_964420345.1. Classification (GTDB taxonomy): domain Bacteria; phylum Bacteroidota; class Bacteroidia; order Flavobacteriales; family Flavobacteriaceae; genus S010-17. The sequence goes on along the minus strand of CAYQTF010000013.1, from coordinate 17,564 downwards.
ACTCTTCAGTTTTTTTTAATGCGCATAAAATGTTTGGAGAATCATTAGAATATTATTTTATAAAACTTCCCAATTTCACAAATAAAATACATTATGCCAATGTCGAAAAATTATGGGAAAAATTAGCCGTTTTTGCAAAACAGTTTAAATAATTAATTTATGTTCAATAAAATATATTATAAAATAAAAGAAATAATTGCTTTAAACTTTGCAAAAAGAAAAGGAATTAAAATAGCAAAAGGTGTACGTTTTAAAAACACCGCTTTTATTATAAAAGATAAACTCGCTATAATCGAAATAAAAGAAAATACCATTATTAATTCTTCGAATAAAGGTTATCATTTAAATATGTTTCAGAAATGTAAATTGTATGCAGATAAACCGAACGCTGTTATTTCGATAGGAAAAAACTCTAGAATTCATGGAACTTGCATACATGCACAGAATAGTATTATCATAGGTTCTAATTGTTTAATTGCTGCAAATACTCAAATAATTGATAGCAACGGACATAAATTATCTTTTTACAATGTTGAAAATAGAACAAAAACAAAAGACCAAGGTAAACCAATTATTATTGAAGACAATGTTTGGATAGGAACAAATTGTGTTATACTAGGAGGAACAACTATAGGAAAAGGAAGTGTCATTAAAGCAGGAAGTGTCGTAAAAGGAAACGTTCCCGAATTATGTATTTATGGAGGAAATCCAGCAATATTAATAAAACAATATAATATAGATTAATGTTTTTCAATTCAATAGATTTCGCATTATTTCTACCAATAGTTTTTATACTATATTGGTTTGTTTTTAATAAAAATTTAAAGCAACAAAATATATTATTAGCTATTGCTAGTTATATTTTTTATGGTTGGTGGGATTGGCGATTTCTTACATTAGTTTTATTTAGCACAGTAATAGATTATACTATTGGTCGGTTTTTATTAAACGAGAACTCTCAGAAAAAACGAAAACTATATTTATGGATTAGTATTATTGTAAACTTAGGTTTTTTAGGTTTTTTTAAATATTATAATTTTTTCTTAGACAGTTTTATTTCCGCATTTTCATTTTTCGGAAATGATATTAATCCAAGTAGTTTAAATATAATTTTACCTGTAGGTATCAGTTTTTACACCTTTCAAACACTAAGTTATACTATTGATGTATATCGAAAAAAACTAACACCTACAACCGATTTTATTGCTTTTGCCTCTTATGTCAGTTTTTTTCCGCAATTGGTAGCTGGACCAATAGAAAGAGCTACTAATTTCTTACCACAGTTTTTAGCTTCACGTAAATTTAGTTATAACAAAGCAGTCGATGGTTCTAAACAAATACTTTGGGGACTCTTTAAAAAAATTGTAATTGCCGATAATGCTGCATATTATGCAAATATTATTTTTAATAATTCTGATGATTATTCAGGAAGCACTCTGGTATTAGGAGCATTATTTTTTACCTTTCAGATTTATGGAGACTTTTCTGGTTATTCCGATATTGCTATTGGTACAGGAAGATTATTTGGGTTTAATCTTATGAAAAACTTCTCTTTCCCTTATTTCTCTAGAGATATAGCTGAATTCTGGAGACGTTGGCATATATCCTTATCCACTTGGTTTAGAGACTATTTATATATTCCGTTAGGTGGTAGTAGAGGCAGTTTATTTAAAAAAGTACGCAATGTTTTTGCCATATTTTTAGTCAGTGGTTTTTGGCATGGTGCAAATTGGACTTTTATTTTTTGGGGTGGACTTAATGCATTGTTCTTTTTACCATTACTATTATTAAAAAAGAATAGAACTAATTTAGAAGTTGTTGCTAAAGGAAATATATTACCTACATTTAAAGAATTATATCAAATGATAACCACTTTTTCGCTAACTGTATTTGCATGGATATTCTTTAGGGCAGATAATTTAACTCATGCTTTTAATTACATCGGTAACATTTTTTCAAAGCGTTTGTTTGCTGCTCCTGAAATTAGTATTTTAGCGGTTTTTCCTGTAACGCTTATTATTATTTTCATATTAGTGGAATGGAAAGGAAGAGATCAAGAATACGCAATAGCAAACATTACAAAAAACTGGCATGTTACTCTAAAATGGGGATTCTATTATGCCATCGTTATAGCTATAATTGTATTTCAAGGAAAAGAACAAGAGTTTATTTATTTTCAGTTTTAAAATGAAAAAGTATTTATTAAATATTAGCATATTTCTACTAGGTGTTCTTTTAATACTTAGCATCTATATTTATTCTTTTAATCTAGGTTCTTTAGATTTCTATTATAAACGCATAAGTTCACCAAAACAGCATTCATTAATTCTAGGTAACTCTAAAGCAGCTCAAGGTTTAGTACCTTCTGTTTTTAATGAAACATTAAATTTAAAAGAAAATAAAATTTTTAATTTCTCATTTACGGCCAATTACTCTCCTTACGGGAAAGTTTATTATAACAGTATTAAAAATAAACTTAAAGATACTATTACAAATGGTGTTTTTATTTTAGCAGTTGACCCAGGTTCAATTTCTGGAGACAAAGAAGATCCAAATGATGAAACAAAATTTAAAGACAACCAAAGTTTTTTAGCACATATTGACTGTTTTGATTGTAATCCGAATTACGATTATATAAAATATAGTCATGAAACATTTTATAAAAAAATCTTTCTAAACATGGTTAAAGGTAGAGGTTATTTACACGATAATGGATGGTTAGAAATAAAGTTAAATAATGATAGTATTTCTCGAGAAAAAAGATTGTCAAATAAATTAGCAAACACGAATTACGCAATGAGTTATACGGCATCTCAAATTAGATTAGAGTATCTAAAAAAAACGATTAACCTACTTAAAGATAAAGGAGAAGTCCATTTAGTTAGACTTCCAACTCATCGTGAAATTGTTAAACGCCAAGCTATTTCAATGCCACAATTTGAACAACTAATGATTGACTTAAGTTTAAAAATGGAAGTGCCATATAAAAGTTATGCTACCTTATCGAGTACATATCATTATGTAGACGGAACACACTTAACTAATTATTCAGCAAAAGCTATAAGTAGAGACATTGCACTTTGGATAAAAAACAAAAAAGACTAAGATGATTGCCATACACTATCAAAAAGGAAATAACTTCAGTATTTATTGGGAAAAATATTGTGAAGAAAATAATATACCACACAAAATAGTTTCTTGTTATGATAGCAACATTATAGAACAACTAAACGATTGTAAGGCATTATTATGGCATATAAACAACTTTGATTATCGTGATGCTATTTTTGCAAAATACTTAGTGAAATCGCTAGAAAATCTACCAATAAAAGTCTTTCCTGATTATAATACACTTTGGCATTTTGATGATAAAGTAGCACAAAAATATTTATTAGAATCTATTGATGTACCATTTATTAAAACCTATGTTTTTTATGATAAAAAAACTGCTATTAAATGGAGTAAAACGACTACTTTTCCTAAAGTTTTTAAACTGCGAAAAGGTTCTGGTTCAAAAAACGTTCGTTTGGTTAGAAATCAAAAATACGCAACAAAACTAATAAAAAAAGCATTTGGCAAAGGTTTTAAGGCTATTAGTATGTGGTTTTTTTTTACAGAGCGTATTCGTAAATATAGATTAGGTAAAGACAGTCTATTTGGAGTATTTAAAGGTTTTATTCGCTTGTTTATTGGCACACCGTATTCAAGAATGGCCATACGGGAAAATGGTTATATTTATTTCCAAGATTTTATACCAAAAAATGAATTTGATATTCGAATTATTGTAATTGGTAATAAAGCATTTGGTATAAAACGAATGGTTCGAGAAAACGATTTTAGAGCCTCTGGTAGTGGTCATATTTTATATGAAAAAGAAGATTTAGATATAAATTGCGCTAAAGCAGCTTTTGAAACTAGTAAAAAACTAAACGTTCAAAGTATGTCTTATGATTTTATTTATGACGAAAATAACAAACCATTATTAGTAGAAATATCTTATGCATTTAATCAATTAGGTTATTTAGATTGCCCTGGTTATTGGGATCATAATCTTAACTGGCACCAAGGGAATTTCTTACCACAAAATTGGATGATAGAAGAATTAATTAAACAATTAGATGCATAAAAAATTCTTTAAAATAAATAATTTTTTTTTATACTTATTTGTATTTTCTATAGTATTTGAATACTGGAATCCATTCGGATTAGGAGGTGTTTTTTCTATTGCAAAAATGGCAACAATATTATATATTATAACATCTTTGCCATTTTTAAATGAAAGGTTGTCCTTGCATAAAATTAAAATTTTTGTAGTACCAATTACTCTATATCTATTACTTGAAATTTTATCATCGCTTAGATTTATTATACATGTAAATTCATTTTCTGATATTTTACCTGTTAGAATTGTTAAATATCTTTTTTTATTAGTCTTTATAGTAAATCATCTTATGAGACATCCTTTTTTATTAACCAAAATATTAAAAGTTTATATCTACAGCGCTATAACACTAAGTATACTATTTAGTTTCGGAATTGGTATTGAAGAAACTGAAAAAGTGAGTAGGCTAGTTCTTTTTGGTGAAAATCCAAATGGAATAGGATTAAAAGCAGCATTAGCACTTTTAATGATTCTTTCATTAATCTTAGAGAAATACGATATAACCAAAGTTGAAAAAATTATATTTATTATTGGAACGTTCCCTTTAACTGCATTAGTTGTTGCTACTGCATCAAGAGGTGCTATTCTAGTTTTATTTGCAGGAGCTGCCATTATGCTTTTATTACTAAAGAAAAATGTTCTTGTCAAAGTTCCTATTTTAGCATTAGCTGCAATAATAGGTAGTTATTTACTAGCATTTGTCCTTAGCGATGAATTAATGTATGCAAGAATTCAATTAACACTAGAAGATGGAAACACAGGTAGAAATGATTTATGGGAAGCTAGTTTTAATATTTTTATGGATCATCCTATTATTGGTGTCGGAAGAGCAGGTTTTAAACCCTTAATGGAAGAATATTATGGAAGTGCAATGGGAGCACACAATGCCTTTTTAGAAATACTAGCAAGCACAGGTATTATTGGTTTTATCATATTTATGGTTTTTTATTTAAATCTATTTAAGTATGCAGTAAAAAATTATATTAATCAGAAAAAAACATTATTTTTGCTACTGTTTTTAGCAATGACCTTACACTTATTTAAAGCAGGTGGCGTTTTAACACAAACCTTTACATGGTTCATTTTTGCATTGATTATTGGTGCTACTAGAATGAATGACTCTAAAATTTAAAATGAAAAAAAAAATGTTATATATTATTACTTTATTATTTGTTTTTTCTTTAGGTGGTGCTTTTTCACTTCTTATAAGGCGTAATAAAGTAGTTAAATCATTTTTATATAAAATTAAAAACTCTTATGATCAATTTGATGATACAAGAAAATTTAATTGGGGACATGAATTTAAAAAAGTTGAATTAATATCAAAATTAGATAATACCATAAGTCCTGCTTATTTTTATAAATCAAAATCAACCAATAAAAAACCTCCAGTAGTTAGTTTACATTCTTGGAGTGGTGATTATTCACAAAAAGACCCGATTTCTAATTTATGCAAATCGATGGATTTTAATTATATCCATCCAAATTTTCGTGGACCAAACAATTCGATAAAATCATGTTGCAGTAGTTTTGTCATTAATGATATTGATGAGTCTATCAATTATGCTATCGAACATTCTAACGTTGACACTGATAAAATTTATATTATTGGATCATCTGGAGGTGGATATGCAACTCTTAGTTCATTCATGAAATCAAATTTAAAAATCAAAAGATTTTCTGCATGGGCGTCTATTACTGATTTAGAACTTTGGTATAATGAAAATAAAATATTAAATAGAAAGTACGCAAATGACATTTTAAATTGTACAGGTTCTAAAGATGATAAACTTAATATTGTAGAAGTTCACAAAAGATCCCCTTTATTTTGGGATACTCCAAAAGATAAAGCATTAAAAACTGAAATCAATATATATGCTGGAATCTATGATGGATTTCAAATTAAATCAAAAGTAACCATAACACATTCTATTAATTTTTATGGTAAACTTTTAAAAGATTTAGAAGTAAGTGATTCTGCTTTATATGTTTCAAATGATGAAAAATTAAAATTATTAGAATACAGAAAACCTTTAAAAATTTTTGCCTAAAGAAAAATTATAAAAATATTAAATTAATTATTTTTGAAGGTAATCATGAAATATTATATGATTATGCCTTTAATGAACCGGCAAGAGAGAATGAATAACAAATCTAAAACCAATATGAAAATACTAGTAATATCCGATAATTATCCATCAACTTCTAATCCTACAAATGGAGTTTTTGTTTTTAATTTGGTGCAACAATTTGCTAAATTAGGTCATGAAGTAACAGTAATTGCACCTTTTCAAGTAGTGCCTAGAAAAATAAAAATAAAAAGACAAGATTATGGTAAAGATCTTGTACGAGTGTATCGTCCATTATTTACTTCTGCTTCTACTAAGCAAATTGGCGGTTTTAATACTTATTCTATTGCTAGAAAACAACAGGTATTCGCAATAAAAAGAATTGTAAAGAGACATAAAATGAAATTTGACATTGTCTATAGTCATTTTATAAAAAATGCGCTTTTAGCAATAGAAGCACTAGATATTTACAATAAACCATTTATTACAGCAGTTGGAGAAAATAGAAATATTGAATTAGTCCAAAAATGGTATAATAAAAAAGATTATTTCACTTACTTTAAAAAAATCAATAAATTTGTTGCAGTATCCGAAGTTATAAAAGAGAAACTTATCGCTATGCAAGTTATTGAAAACAAAATAGAGGTTAGACCAAATGGAGTTGATTCTGATATTTACTATAAACGACCAAACAAAAAAGAACTAAGAAAAAAATATAATCTCCCTCAAGACAAATTATTAATTATTTTTATTGGTCATTTTATCGAAAGTAAAGGTCCATTAAGACTTATTGAAGCTACTAAAGATAGAAAAAACACAGGTCTTATATTTGTAGGTAATGGAAAACAGAATTTAGAAAGTGATTTAATCGTTTTCAAACAAAAAGTCCCTCGAAATCAAGTGCCAGAATTACTTTCTGCAGCAGATATATTTGTATTGCCAACACAACATGAAGGTTCTAATAATGCAATTATAGAAGCAATGGCATGTGGTTTACCTATAATTTCTTCTGCAATACCAGAAGTAAAAGTACAATGCGATTCTTCATTCTCTATTCTTACAGATCCAAATAATGTTATAGATATTAAAGAGGCTATTAATAAAATAGCAGCCGATGAAAATCTGAGAATAGAAATGTCTAAAAATGCTATATTACATTCTAAAAAATTTAGTATTCAAGAAAGAGCAGAAAAAATCATTAATTTTATCAAAAACAACAATTAATATAATGAAAATAATTATAAACGCAGATGATTTTGGAATGACAAAATCAGTTAATAAAGCCATATTTGAAATCGCTAAAAAAGGAGCTTTATCTTCTACGACAGTTATGGTTAACATGCCTTATGCTAGCGAAGCAAAAGAACTATTAGAACTAAATATTAGCATAGGTTTACATTTTAATTTAACCGAAGGTAAACCGATTAGTGATAAAAGTAAAGTGCAAAGTTTAGTCGATAATGATGGTAATTTCTTGGGAAAACCAGATTTTATGAAACGTATAAAATCAAAACAAATAAAACAAGAAGAAGTTTTAATTGAATTGGAAGCTCAATACAATAAATTATACGAAGTAATTGGTGATCGATTAGATCATTTTGATTCTCATCAAGGATTAAATAAATTAAATGTTGTAAATAAAGCATTATTACAATTTGGTAAAAAGAATAAAATACCTGCTGTTAGAGTTTACACAAAATATTATGTTAAAAACAATAATGGAAAGTATACTGTACGATTTCCAAAATTGACTAGATTTTTAGAATTTGGTATCAAAAGAGTCTTAGTAGAATTTGTGTTGAAATATAAAGTGAGCAAATTAAAAAAATATTATGCCCATACAGATGGTTTGCTTTTAGCTTCTAGTCATAATGCTATCGATGTATTTAGATCTTTTGCTAAATTAGATCCTAAATCATTACCTAATATACTTGTAGAAGTGCCATTTCATCCATCAATTGACACTAAAGAATTAACCAATACAAAACTAAAACAAGAAAGGGTAGATGAGTATAATTACATGACTTCAGAACCCTTTTTAAAAGCAATTTCTAAACTAAATATTGTTAATTATACTCATGCTATTAAGTAATATTTTTAATGAAGGCAAAAAACCTTGTACATATAAACTCCTATTATCTTTCTAATAAATTACATGCGGAACTTATTGAGAATATAGAAAAAAATGATAATCAAATAAACCAATTTATTTTTGTTCCTTTTTTAAAAGGATCTATTTCAAAAAAACAGATAAGAGAAGAAAATTCGAAGGACTTTAAAAGATCAACTCTTATATTATCTGATAATTTTAACAAAATAAGTAGAATTATATGGCCATTAAAAATTTGGAAGATTTACAAAGATTATAAAGTTCGATTTAAAAATAAACAAATTGATTTTACACATTCTCATTCTTTAATATCTAATGGGATTATTTCATATTTACTATATAAAAAATATAATATTCCCTATTTTGTTACCATAAGAAACACTGATATTAATACATTTATGAAAAGATTTTTTCTTTTTAGGAAATTAGGAGAAAAAATTTTAAAGAAAGCAAACGGAATAATTGTATTATCTCCTGCATATAGAGATATACAATTAAAAAAAGTTATTTCTCAAAAAATATTTAATGCTATTAAACACAAAATTTCTGTCATACCAAATGGTGTTAATGATTTTTGGATTGAAAATTCAGTTATTAAATCAACAACGACAAAAGAAATTAACATACTTTTTGTAGGAAAATTAAGAGAAAATAAAAACATTTTAGGTGTATTACAAGTATGTGAAATACTCTTTAAAAGAGGTGTAAAGTTCACACTTAATATTGCTGGTGACGGTTTGTTAAAAAATCATATTATTAATAATACGTATAGTTTTAACCTAAATGATTTAGGGCATCTAAACTCTAAAACAGAATTATTAGAAGTCTATAGAAACAACCATTTATTAATTGTACCTTCATTTAAAGAATCATTTGGTTTAGTTTATGTAGAGGCAATGACACAAGGTTTACCCGTAATATATACAAAAGGGCAAGGATTTGATGGTTTTTTTAAAGATAATGAAATTGGGTTTTCAGTTACGGCAACAGATTATAATAATATGGCAGATAAAATTCAATTAATTTTCAAAAATTATCTTGAATTATCTAAAAATGCGACTAAAAAATCTAAACTATTTTCTTGGGATAATAACAGTGAAAATTTATTAAATTTATATCATACCATTTAAAAAATATATTTGAATAAATGAAAATTTTATACATACATCAATATTTCAAAACTCCAAGAGAACCTGGAGGAACAAGAATATACTACATGGTACAACAACTCATTAGAGAAGGTCATGATGTGACAGTTATAACACAGAGAAAAACGGGTGATATTTCTAGGGAACTTGTACATATTGACGGCATTAAAATTGTTTATTTAAAGAATTCTTATTCCAACAATATGAGTATTAAAATGCGACTTAAGTCCTTCTTTATATTTATGTACAAATCAAGCATTGAAGCCTTTAAACATAAAAAAATAGATTTAGTCATCGCTACTTCTACGCCTCTCTCGGTTGGATTACCAGCATTATTATTGAAGAAATTTAAGCGAATTCCATTTGTATTCGAAGTAAGAGATTTATGGCCAGAAGTACCAATTCAATTAGGAGGTTTGAAAAATTTTATTGGTATAAAAATTGCTAAATATTTCGAAAAAACAATCTATAAAAACGCAAAACATATTGTTGCTTTATCACCAGGTATGTGCAAAGGTGTAGTGAAATATGTAAGCAGAGATAAAGTTTCTATGATTCCGAACATGGCAAAAATTGAAGCCTTTTGGAACAGAACAAAAAATTTAGATGTAATAAAAGATATGAAATTAAACCCTAATTCATTCAAAATACTTCATTTTGGTACTATGGGATTAGCCAATGGTTTAATGCACATGATTAAAACTGCAAAAATAAGCCAAGAAAACGGAAATAAAGATATCGATTTTATTTTTTTAGGAGAAGGAAAAGCAGAAAAAGAATTAAAGCAATTTAAAAGCGAACATCAATTAACTAATGTTTATTTTTATGAAAGAGTAGCCATGAAAATGACTAGTGAGATTGTTAATATTTGCGATATTTCATTAGTTCCGTTTTTAAATATTCCTATTCTAAAAACAAATTCTCCTAATAAACTTTTTGATTCCTTATCTGCAGGCAGACCAATTGTAGTAAACTCTAATGGTTGGACAAAAGATATGGTGGAAAGTAATAATTGTGGTGCTTATGTAGATCCTGAAAATCCAAAAGAGTTTTATGATTTAATAATTTCTTGGAAAAACAATCCAAACTTAGTTAAATTAATGGGTGGAAATTCTAGAAAATTAGCCGAGAATAAATACGACCAATCAATTCTTACAAAACAATTTTCAAAAATAATTAGTAATTTAGAAATCTCTAAGTAATAGTCAATACATGAAAAATATAATTTATTTAGGCTATTTTATTTTAAAAACAGACTATAACGATCTTAAGAAATCTTTTAATTGTACTGTAAAAAAAGGAAAATCTAGATTATTCCTAATTTTTGATATGCTCTATAATTCTTTAAGATACGGAACATCTTTTGTTGATTATTTTAATTTTATCTTTTACGAAAAAACACATTCGCAGAAAAAAGAATATGCTACAATGGGTATTATGTATAATTTTCATAAAAAATTAAATGCTAAATTAGCAATACCAAAAGTAGATGACAAAAAACAGTTTCGTGAAAATTTTAAAAAATACAATGGCGACTCGTATATATTCACCAAAGAACAATATGCAGAAGCAATAAAAAAAATTAGTGCTAAAATTGACACTAAAATTGTTGTAAAAGACCCTAAAAGTACTGCTGGAAAAGGGGTTGCAATATACAATATTGTTAAAACAAGCAATGACATATTAGTAAACGAACAAAAAGTATCAACATTTGTAAAAGATCATTTAAATACGAATGAATGTCTCTATTTTGAAGATTTTATAGTGCAACATAATAATATAAACAACATTTCACCAACTGCAGTAAATACGATTAGAATGATTACTTTAATAACAAATACTGGTGAAGTTGAAGTTATTGGTTCTGTCTTTAGAATTAGTATCAATTGCAAAATTGATAATTATTCTGCTGGTAATTTAGCCGCTGAAATAGACGTTAAAACTGGTATTGTTATTTCTGGTGGAGTTATAAAAAGAGCTTCATGCGATAAATTTCATGAAATTCATCCAATAACAAAACAACCAATTTTAGGATTTAAAATTCCGTTTTGGAATGAAATTATTAACATGATTAAAGAAGCAGCATTAGTAGTGCCAGAAGTCAGAACAATAGGTTGGGATGTTGCTATTACTAATGACAAACCAATTATTATTGAAGGAAACAATGCGTGGAATAAAGACACATGGCAGATACCAGCAGTAAAAGGTAAATTAAAAATGATTCAAAAATATTTATAATGTATAAAAGTTTCTTCAAAGGAATAATTGATTTTATCATAGCTTTAATAGCTATGATAACCTTGTCTCCTATTTTTATTATCGTATGGATTCTATTGTTGTATTTAAACAATGGAAAACCTCTTTTCTATCAAAAACGTCCTGGTAAAAATGAACGCATATTTAGTATCATTAAGTTTAGATCTATGAATAACAAAAAAGATAAAAATGGTAATTTATTAGCAGACTCTGAAAGATTAACCAAAGTTGGACACTTTATTCGTGAATTTTCTATCGATGAAATTCCTCAATTAATAAATGTATTGAAATTTGATATGAGTTTAATTGGTCCAAGACCACTTAGAGTAAGGTATTTAGAATTTTATAATGACGAACAAAAAAGAAGACACCATGTAAAACCAGGCATTACAGGTTGGGCACAAATTAACGGACGTAATAATATTAGTTGGAAAGAAAAGTTTAAATATGATGTATGGTATGTTGATAAGGTTAGTTTTTTGCTAGATGTTAAAATTTTATTTTTAACCGTTTTAAAAGTAATAAAATCTGAAGGAGTAAGCGTTTCAAATAATGTAAATACAGGAAAATTTAATGGGACAAATTAGTAAAAATAAGTGTGTAATTATAGGTGCTGGCTTATACGGTCAAGTATATGAAAAGTATTTGTCAGAAAAATACATTGTATTAGGTTATTTTGATGATAATAAGAAATTAATTGGTAAACAAATAAATGACTTACCAGTTATTGGCAAAATAAAGGATCTTCATACATTTATTAAAAAGGATTTATCTATTTCAATTTTTGTTGTTATTGGAAATAATAAAGTAAGAGTAAAATTATTAAAAGAGTATCAAAAGTTAAATTATAAAACACCTTCATTTATACATCATACCGTAGAATTACACGATACTGTAAAAATTGGAAAAGCAGTTTATATATTACCAAAAACTAATATAATGCCTTTAACAACTATTAATGACTATGTTATGATAAGTATGGGCGTTAATATTGCACATCATGTTGAAATTAAAAATGGTTGTTTTTTATCACAAGGCAGTAATATAGGTGCTTCAATGGTTATTAAACCCCTAGTATTTATTGGTATTGCTGCAACTATTATGACAAATGTTAGAATTATTGGTGAAAATTCTATAATTGGCGGCGGAGCGGTTATCATAAAAAATACTCCTGATAATGTTACGGTTGTAGGTAATCCTGGGCGAATTTTATAATCAAACATTCAAAATATGAGTAAAAAAATCTGGTTATCCTCACCACACTTAACAGGTGAAGAACAAAAATACGTTAAAGAAGCATTCGACACCAATTGGGTTGCACCTCTTGGTCCTAATGTCAACGGCTTTGAACAAGATATTTGCAATTATACAGGTGCAAAACATTGTACTGTGTTAAATTCCGGAACAGCAGCAATACATTTAGGTTTAATTTTATTAGACGTAAAACAAGACGATGAAGTACTGTGTTCTACATTTACTTTCTCTGCTTCCGTAAATCCAATTTGTTATTTAAAAGCAATACCTGTTTTAGTAGATTCTGAAAAAGACACCTTTAATATGTGCCCGAAAATATTAGAAATTGCCATAAGAGACAGAATTAAAAAAGGTAAAAAACCAAAAGCAATTATTATTGTTCACCTTTACGGAATGCCAAGTAAGATGAATGAAATTATTACAATTTCAAAAAAATATGATATTCCTATTTTAGAAGATGCTGCGGAAGCCATTGGTTCTACTTATAATGGCACACAAATGGGAACAATGACCGAAATAGGCATCTATTCTTTCAACGGCAATAAAATAATAACCACTTCTGGTGGCGGTGCATTAGTTTCAAATAACAAAAATTTTACAGAAAAAGCAACGTTTCTAGCAACACAAGCAAGGGACAATGCACCACATTACCAACATTCAGAAATTGGTTACAACTATAGAATGTCTAATATTGTTGCTGGTATTGGTCGTGGCCAATTAGAAGTTTTAAATGACCGTGTTAAAGCTCGGAGAGCAAATTTTGAATTTTATAAAAAAGAACTCTCACAAATAAAACAAATTACATTTACCGATGAACCAAAAGGTTTTTATTCAAATAGATGGCTAACCACAATCCTACTCGATTCTTATGAAACTCGAGAAAAAATAAGATTAAATTTAGAAAAAGAAAATATAGAGGCAAGACCATTATGGAAACCAATGCACTTACAACCAATTTTTAAAAAATATCCTGCATATACAAATGGTGTTTCTGAAGATTTGTTTGACAAAGGACTTTGCTTACCAAGTGGTTCAAATTTAAGTAATAATGACTTAGAAAGAGTTGTCACTTGTATTAAAAATTGTTTTAATTAATACAGTATCACCAATAATCAGTTAATTTTTTTGAGAATTTCATACAAAATGGAAAATTTCAATTTAAAATTATAAATTAAAACAGATATTTTTCACAAACTAACAACAGTAATATTTAATAAGTATTATATTTGTATAAAATTAATATGCTCAATAAATTAATAAATCAAATACGTAATAGTAATATCTATACCTCTAAATGGATAGTACTTAGTATTGATATATTAATTGTTTTACAATCTTTTGTGATAGCAAATGCATTGTTTTATAATTTTAAGATCTATTTATTTAGTTCCTTTGTATTTTATCAATTACCATTCATTTTTATATTTACACTTATAAGTTTTTTAGTTATTGGTTCGTATAAAGGTATTGTAAGGCATACAAGTATTAATGATGCTTTTAATATTTTTAAATCAGCAATGATACTCACCATAAGCGCTGTATTATTTGTGTATATTTATAGAAATTCAGATACTAATTTTTATAAACCATATATTCCGCATTCTATATCTATTTTATTAATACATTTTTTATTAAATCTAATTATTTTAATATCTAGTAGATTTATTTTTAAACGAATCTATGAAAGATTAATTTTAGGTTATAACCCCAAAACCAATATCCTTATTTATGGTGCTGGAGATTCAGGGTTAATTACATATACAACTATTACCAATGACAAAAGTAATAAGTATAATATTATAGGTTTTATTGATGATAACCCTTCAAAATGCGATAAGAATTTTTACGGCAAAAGGTGTTATCCTTCTAAAACAATAACACAAAAATTTGTACAGAAAAACAATATTAAAGAAATCATTATTTCCATACAAAATATTGAAGCAGTAAAACTTTTGAAAATAACCGATTATTTAATGCCTTTATCGGTTAAAGTAAAAATAGTACCGCCAGTAGAACAATGGATTCATGGTGATTTAAGTATCAAACAAATTAAACAAATTAATATTGAAGATTTATTAGAACGATCACCAATAAAAGTGGAGAATCCTATTTTAGAAAAAGAATTATTTCAAAAAGTTATACTTATAACAGGTGCAGCAGGTTCTATTGGTAGTGAAATTGCAAAACAAATCTCTAAATACAATTACAAAAAATTAATTATTTTAGATCAGGCAGAATCCGATTTATATGATTTACAGCAAGATTTCAAACAGAAAAATGTAAAAAATTTCAGTGCCATTTTAGCAGACATTCGCAATGAAAAAAGAATGAAAATAATTTTTGACACTAATAATATCAACATTGTTTTTCATGCTGCTGCATATAAACACGTACCGTTAATGGAAAACAATCCATATGAAGCTGTAAAAGTAAACATATTAGGTACTAAAACAATAATGGATTTATCGGTTACTAATAATCTAGAAAAATTTGTAATGGTTTCTACAGATAAAGCAGTTAACCCAACTAATGTTATGGGTGCGACTAAGAGAGTTGCAGAAATATATGCTAAGTGTTTACAAGAAAATTCTACTACAAAATTTATCATTACAAGGTTTGGAAATGTATTAGGTTCTAATGGTTCAGTAATACCATTATTTAAAAAACAAATTGCTATTGGCGGACCTATAACAGTAACGCATAAAGACATTACTCGTTATTTTATGACTATTCCTGAAGCATGCCAATTAGTTTTGGAAGCTGGAGCAATGGGTAATGGCGGCGAAATTTTTGTTTTTGACATGGGCGAATCGGTTAAAATATTTGACGTTGCCATTAAAATGATACATTTATCTGGTTTTAAATATCCCGAAGATATCGCAATAAAAATTGTTGGTTTACGACCTGGTGAAAAATTATATGAAGAATTATTAGGCGATAAAGAAAACACCTTACCAACATATCATAATAAAATTATGATAGCAAAAGTTAAAAATCTAAATTGTAAAAAAGTAATTTCAGAAATTAATAAATTTGAAAACTTGAATCAGTTTACAAATAACCAAATTGTGTCACATTTAAAAGCAATTCTACCAGAATATAAATCGCAAAATTCTGAATTTGAAAAATTAGATTAATTCATTTAAAATAGTAATTTTGCAACATGAAAAATATTTTGATTTCTTTTATAATATTTGTTTTTTTATTGTCTTGTAAAAACGAAACAGCAGTAATAAACAATATTCCAATAAAAACCGATGGTTATCAAATAATTGGTTCTATTTCTAATTTTAATGACAAAGAAGTTTATCTTCAAAATAAGAATTTAGATAAATCATTTACAAAAATAAATAAAGCAATTATTAGCAATAATAAATTTGCCTTTACGGATGCAATTAATAATCCGAAATTATTATTTATAGGTTTTGAAGATAGCGATTTTAAAGTACCTATTATTGTAAATAATTTTCAAACTATTATTAATATTGATAGTAAGGACTTAGATAAAACAACTGTTTTAGGTTCAAAAATACAAACAGATTATACCAATTATCTAAACAATTTATCTAAAGCAAAAAACAAATTTGTTTTTAAATTAAATTATATCAAATCGAATTCTAATTCACACTTAAGTGTTATTATTTTAGAACAAATGCTTGGTAAAACAAAATGGCGACTTGGTCAAAACCGAAAAGCGTTTGAGTATTTAAGTTCTGTAATGAGAAATTCGGAATTAGGGCAAACTATTAATGCTTTTTTATTAAAAAACGAACCATTAGTTAAAGATGAAATTGCTATAGAAGAAACAAGTTTAGACCCTAAAATTGCAACCATAACTCCAAAAATACAAATTATAAAAGAAACGCCGAAAAAAGAGGCAAAACCAATAGTAAAAAAGAAACCAATAGTTAAAAAAATAACTAGACGTAAAGCAATTAATTTTACTGCAGAATCACAACATGGCGGTAATATATCACTAGCAGAAGTTAAAAAAGGTGCGAAAGTAACTTTGGTTGATTTTTGGGCAAGTTGGTGTGGACCATGCAGAAAAACACATCCACATTTAAAACGTTTATACAACAAATATCATAGTAAAGGTTTTCATATTATTAGTGTTTCCGAAGATAAAGAAAAAGATAAAAACAAATGGAAAAATGCTATTGTTGCTGACGGACTTTCTTGGCCACAAGTAATTGATGACTATGGCAGACTTGCTGAAATGTATAATGTGCAAAGTGTACCTCATTCCTTTTTATTAGATGAAAATGGTGGTATTATTTTTCATAAAAAATCAATGTTTACTCTAGAACAGAAACTAAAGGAAATTTTCGGGTTTTAAAACAATCATAAAAACGGCTCTATGTTGTTTATAGTGGAGAGAATTATTAATGGAATTATATTTTTAATATTGGTAAAATGGAAAAATTCCAAAAATCAAGTTCCAAATCCCAAATAAATCCCAACATTTAAATATCAAAACACAAACAAAGTCGTACATTATATCAAAAAATAGTAATAATAAACAAATTTAATGTTTGATTTTTAAAAAATTGATTTTTGTTTTT
>CAYQTF010000012.1:18264-30829 GCA_964420345.1 uncultured Flavobacteriaceae bacterium | reverse complement strand
TGCATTACCAGTAGTAAACGGTACAGATTATTATATCCAATGGGATGATAGATGGGGTGGATCAGAAGGAACTGATTTTGATTGGGTTGTAAACTTTACGCCAGACCTTACTTGTCCAGGTGTTTCAAAAACTTGGATGTCTGGTGCTTGGGTTCCTGCAGGTGCTCCAACAGATAATGATATGGTAATAATTGATGATTTGTATGATACAAATGCAAATGGTGATATTAACGCATGTACCTTAACAATTACTGTAAATGGTTTCTTAAATGTAAGTGCAGGTAACTTTGTAAATGTTCTTAACGATATTACAGTAAATGCTAATGGTGCTTTCTTAGTTGAGAATCAAGGTTCTGTAGTTCAGGTTAGTGATGTTGCTCTTGTAACAGGTGCAGTAGCAGATTTTACTGTAGAAATAACAACTACAGTTTTACAAGATGCAAACAGGTTTACTTACTTCTCTTCACCAACAAATGCTGGTGATTTAGGCGATTTTTCAAGTTTTGCTTTAGCTAATTGGGAATATGACCCTACAATTCAAGATTGGTCTTATTTAGGTACTGGTGCTGCAACAGGAGCAATGAATATTGGTCAAGGTTATGCCGTTAGAGCAGGTGATGTTGCAAGTCCATCAACAGAAACTGTTAACTTCTCAGGAGCATTTAATAATGGTATCGTTACAAGATCTTTATCTTTTAATGTATATAATGACCTTGACAATGATGGTTTAGGTGGCGATACTTTAGATGTAGATGAAATAACAATTATTCCTGGCGCTGATCCATTTTTAAATCCACTAGCAGGTAATGATGATTCTAACTTTGTTGGTAATCCTTATCCTTCTGCAATAAGTGCAGACAATTTAATTAGTAATAATGATGTTTCTGGAGTTTATATTTGGACACATGGTTCTGCTATTGTTGGCGGTGCATATGAAAATGATGATTATATAGAATGTGTTGTAGGTACTTGTACAGAATTAAACGGAGGTTCAACGACATCATATAATGGTTTTATAGCAAGTGGTCAAGGTTTCTTTGTAACTGCAACTGCAGCAACAGACCTAACTTTTAATAATGCTATGCGTGTTACTGGTAATAACGATCAGTTTAGATCTTCAGAAAATCAAAAAATATGGTTAAACATGACAACTACACAAGGTTATGGTAAGCAAATAGCATTAACTTTTACAGAAAATGGTACTGCTAATTACGATGTTAAATACGAAAGTAGATCGCTTGCAAATGGTTATGGTTTAGGTTTCTATAGTTATAATGCAGTTAATGATAAATTATCTATTAATGATACAGGTTTATTAACGGATGATAGAACAATACCATTAGGTTTCTATACTAATGATGCGATTATTGATGGCGCAACAATTAGTATTGGTCGTTCTCAAAACTTTGAAAATGTAAATATATATTTAATCGATAATTTATTAAATGTAACACATGATCTTAAAGTAAGTGATTACCAAATAGCAATTACCGAACCAGGCGAAGCTAATGATCGTTTTGAAATAGTATTTAATAGAGATCCATTAAGCACTAACGATGACATTATTACTAACGATACTTTAGTAGTTTCAAATCAGAATTCTACTCAAATTAAAGTAAATATGTTAGATGGTAGTATTATTACTAACTTAAAAGCATTTGATGTATTAGGTAAATTAGTAATAGATATGAAAGCAAACAGTAATGACTTTATTATTAATACTAATATTAAACAAGGTCAAGTGTTGTTTATTAAAGCAACATTAGAAAATGGTCAAGTATTATCTAATAAATTCATGAAATTATAATTAAGTAAATAAATTTAAAAATCCCGCTTTTAGCGGGATTTTTTATTTTACAAGAAATTTAAAATAAGTATCTCTAAAAAAAACAGTAAATTTGCAATAGTTAACATCAATATTTTTAAAATGAAAAAACTAATTATCTTTTCTTTAATTTCTATGCTTTTGTTTGTTTCTTGTAGCGACAAAAAAATAATTGCTGCATTTGGTTATATGAATGAAAAATTAGAGGAATCTAATCAAGTACTCGCTATGCGAAATGAAGTTTTTCAACAAGTATTAACTTCAAAAATAGAAGAAGAACCTAAGCGTTATAAATCAATTAAAGAAAAAGCGGAAAGAATAGAAAGTATCTCGAGTAATTTTTATAATTATTTGGAAGATTTAAAAGACACTATTTATAATGGTCATTTTGAACAAGGAGAAGATAGAACAAATTATGTAAAATTAAGCGATAGTAAATTTCTAGATGAATTATTTTTTTCTCAAAATAAACCTACCGCAGAAGGACAGCAATTTTTAGATGAAATAACACAGTTTAAACAAAATATAGCAAGCGCATTAGGTAGAGGATTTGCATCTATAGCATCTTTAGTGAATGCAAGGTTTAGAATCGATGATATTATAGCGAGAAATGACAAAAAAATACCATGGTTAAATTTGAAATTCGAAGGTTTTCCTGCAATAACCTCTATTACTAATTTGTCACAAATGCAAACCGATATACAATTAATACAATCGGAATTATTATCATCAATGATTAGTGGAGAATTTGAAAGAGAATTAGCATTACGTAATTTTGTAGGTATTGTACAATTAAATAAAAATGCTTATTTACAAGGCGAACGTGTAAAAGGTAAAATACTTTTAGGTAGATTCGACACTTCGGTTACACCAGAGAATGTTATTGTAAATGGCGTTAAAGTAAACGAAAAATTTTTAAAAGAAGGAGAAGTAAATCTTAATTTTAGAGCAAAAGGAATAGGAGAACATCCTTTAGCAGGTGTGTTTACAATTACAGAAGAAGGTGAACCAGTGCAAATAAGATTTAGTAGTTCGTATTCCGTTATTAGAAAATATAGATATGAAGGTAGTGATCCTGCAAACCCAACAAGCAATGCTCCGGTATCTAATGTGCCAGAAACACCTGCTTTTGATGAAGCAAAAGTTAGACTTGCAGGTACTATTAGAGGCGAGTTTGGTTATTTAAGATCTTCTAAGAGAACATTAAATGTATCTACTATTGGTGCAGTTCATTTCGATTCAAATACAAAATATAAAGCAGTTAGTTTTTCTATTAATTTTGATGGGAAACGTAAAATTAAAGTAAGAGGAAATAAGTTAGATGCTAGAGCTAAAAAAATAGTATCTAAACTTAAAAAAGGACAACGAATTAAAATATTTGATATAAAAGTTGTGTCAAGTTCTGGCGGTAGATTAAATAATGTAGAACCAATTAATATAAAAATTAAAAATTAATTTTTATTAAGATTACAAAATTTCAGAAACCTATTAGAATTTAGCTAGTAGGTTTCTTTATAAAAAGAGAGATGCAAAACAAATTACAACTTACCGATTGGTTACCTACAACCAATAAAGAAGTTAAACTCAGAAATTGGTCTGAGTTAGATGTTATTTTGTTTAGTGGCGATGCTTATGTGGATCATCCATCTTTTGGTCCAGCAGTAATTGGGCGTATTTTAGAAAGTTATGGCCTTAAAGTTGCGATTATCGCACAACCAAGTGTACATGATAATTTACAAGATTTTATTAAATTAGGTAAACCAAGATTGTTTTTCGCTGTGACTTCTGGCACAATGGATTCCATGGTAAGTAATTACACAGCAAGCAAGAGAAAAAGAGATAAAGATGCCTATACACCAAATGGTGACAAAGGTTTTAGACCAGATTATGCAACTACAATTTATTCAAATATTTTAAAAGAAAAATTTCCAGAAACACCTATTATTATTGGTGGTATAGAAGCCTCTTTAAGAAGAGTGACACATTACGATTTTTGGTCGGATAAATTAAAACCCAATATTCTTACGGATTCTAAAGCCGATTTGTTAGTTTACGGAATGGGCGAACAACCTCTAAGAGAAATTGTAAAACTTTTACAAAAAGGGGTTCCGTTTTCATCTTTAAAAACAATAAAACAAACAGCATATCTTCAAACTAATGAAGAGGAAATTCAGAAAAATAAAAATTGGGAAGATATTGTTTTAAAATCGCATGAAATATGTCTAAAAGATAAAAAGGCATTTGCTTCTAACTTTAAAATAATTGAACAAGAATCTAATAAAGTCTTTGGTAGAAGGATTTTGCAAACGGTTAATGATAATACTTTAATTATTAATCCGCCATATCCAACAATGACAGAAAAAGAGATAGACGCATCTTTTGATTTGCCATATACAAGGTTACCACATCCTAAATACAATAAAAGAGGTCCGATACCTGCTTTCGAAATGATTAAATTTTCCATTAATATTCATCGTGGTTGTTTTGGCGGTTGTAGTTTTTGTACCATTTCAGCACATCAAGGAAAATTTATTGCCAGTAGAAGTAAAGAGTCTATTTTAAAAGAAGTAGATAAGGTTGCAAATATGCCAGATTTTAAAGGCTATTTGTCTGATATTGGCGGTCCATCTGCAAATATGTATCGCATGAAAGGTAAAATTCAATCTATTTGTGATAAATGTGTAGCGCCTTCTTGTATTAATCCTGTGGTTTGTTCTAATTTAGATACTTCACATAAACCGTTAACGGAAATATATCAAGCAGTAGATAAACATCCAAAAATAAAGAAATCTTTTATTGGTAGTGGTATTCGTCATGATATGTTAGTACCAGAATTTAACAAAAATGCAGACCCAAAAGAATTAGATGAATATACCGAAGAAGTAATGACTAAACATGTTTCTGGTAGGTTAAAAGTTGCGCCAGAACATACGGCAGATCCTGTTTTAAAATTAATGCGAAAACCTTCGTTTGAATATTTTCATTTATTTAAAAAACGATTTGATAGAATAAATAAAAAGAAAAATTTAAAATTACAATTAATTCCGTATTTTATATCAAGTCATCCTGCGAGTGAATTAGAACATATGGCAAATTTGGCTGCCGAAACCAAAGATATGGGTTTTCAATTAGAACAAGTTCAGGGTTTTACACCAACACCAATGACAGTTGCTACCGTTATTTATTATAGTGGTTATCATCCATATACTTTAAAGAAAATAAATACACCAAGAACAAAGCAAGAACGTGAAAACCAACATCGTTTTTTCTTTTGGTATAAAAAAGACAATCAAAAATGGATTAGGAACACGCTTTCTAAATTAGATAGAAGCGATTTGTTAGAACGATTAATTCCATCATACAAAAAAAATGCAGTTAAAAAAGAGAATGAATTTAAAAGTGTTTTTACTAAAAATAAAAGACATCAAAAATTAAGTTTACCTTCGGAATTTCCAAAATCACCAAGAAATAAAAATCGTAAAAAGAAAAGGCGAAGATAAACGCATAAAAAAAACCCGATTAAAAAGTAATCGAATTTTTAAATTTGATATTTTTTTATTTTAGTATCTACCAATAATTTCGGGAATAAAATCCGCCATTAAAATATGTTATTTTAATAATTCGTGTTTTGCTCCGAACCGTTGTACCTATTCTTAGACGATTAAATAAATAAACAATTAAACGAATACAAAAATAAACTATTTTGTGTATTTGATTCTACCATTTAATATTTTTCCGCGACTTCGGGAGCAGTAGAACCTTATTTTATATATCTGCACTTTGCCAAGCACCACCATTAATAGCGTCAATGCCAGCATCGGTTAGGTAACTTAAAGCTGTTCCTGCTCTTCCGCCACTACGGCAAACTATAATTACTGGTTTGTTCCAAGATTTAATTTCATCAACCTTATTAGGTACGTCACTAAGCATAATTAATTTAGCATTTGCAGTTTTTCCTTGTGCCCATTCGTCTGGATTTCTAACATCCAAAATTACTGCACCTTTGTCTAAATATTCTTTTATTTGGTTAGTATCACTTCCGCCACCAAAAAAATTGAAGAATCCCATATTATTTTTATTAATTTAATTATTCTGCAAATAACATATAAAAAAAGAAGAAATCGTGTAACTCTAGTCACAAAGTAAAAATAATTTTATCAGTCGCATCTAACTAAATAGTATATTTGCAATCTATTTTGACAATATTTTAAATGATAATTACAAAAACTAAAGAAGAAATTGAATTAATGCGCATAAGTGCTTTATTAGTTTCTAAAACATTAGGCATGTTAGCTTCGGAAATAAAACCAGGAGTAACTACATTATATTTAGATAAACTTGCCGAAGAATTTATAAGAGATCACAATGCAATACCAGGTTTTTTAGGTTTATATGATTTTCCTAATACTTTATGTATGAGCCCTAATGCACAAGTTGTTCACGGATTTCCTACCGATGAACCATTAAAAGAAGGCGATATAATTTCTATAGATTGTGGTGTAATAAAAAATGATTTTTATGGCGACCACGCCTATACTTTTGAAGTTGGAGAAGTTACAGAAGAAATCAAAAAACTTTTAAAAGTAACTAAAGAAAGTTTATACGAAGGTATAAGACAACTAAAAATTGGCAATAGAGTAGGCGATGTTGGTTTTGCAATTCAAGATTATTGCGAAAAACACGGCTACGGAATTGTACGTGAATTAGTAGGTCACGGTTTAGGAAAAGTAATGCACGAAGATCCAGAAATGCCAAATTATGGTCGTCGTGGTAGAGGAAAAAAATTTAAAGAAGGAATGGTTGTTGCCATAGAACCAATGGTAAATATGGGAACACATAAAATTAATCAGTTAAAAGATGGTTGGACAATTTTGACTGCGGATAGAAAACCATCAGCTCATTTTGAACACAATGTTGCTATTGTAAATGGTAAACCAGAATTGCTTTCTACTTTTGATTATGTTTATGATGTTTTAGGGATTGTTAGTGATGAGGAAGATGAGTTTAGACAATAAATACCGCCACGAATTGCACTAATTTTCACGAATTAACTTTACTGCCTTAAATTTTATTAATTTTGTTATTATGGAAAAAACTTTAATTTACAAACAAGAAGCGTATAAAATAATTGGTTGTTGTATGGAAGTACATAAAGAGTTAGGTAGAGGATTTAATGAAGTAGTTTATGGAGATGCGTTAGAAATAGAATTTAAAATGAATAATATTAAATATTCAAGAGAGAAAAAATTCAATATTTTTTATAAAGGCGAAAAATTACCTAGATATTATAAAGCAGACTTCATTATATTTGATAAAGTTGTATTAGAAATAAAAGCAATAAATCAGTTATCTAAAAGTGATTATAAACAAACTATAAATTATTTAGCAACTTCAAAATTAAAGTTAGGTTTGCTGATAAATTTTGGTGAAGATAGTTTAGTATATAAACGAGTAATCTTATAAAATTTTAACGTGTGTAAAGTCAGTAAAGTCAGTAAAGTCAGTAAAGTCAAATCAAAATAATTAGTGCAAATTCGTGAAATTCGTGGCGAAATTTTAACACACACACATTTCAAAAAAATCAAAATAATTAACGAGAATTAGTGAAATTCGTGGCGAAACTAAAACAAACAATTAGTGCAAATTCGTGAAATTCGTGGCGAAATTTTAAAATACATTTGTGATTATGTCTATATTCAGTAAAATCCTAAATACAATCCCAAGGCCATACTTAATAAAACTAAGTTATATCATTAGACCATTTCTAATATTATTCTACAAAGGTTCTAAATTCACCGATCCAATAGACAATAAATCTTTCAGAAAATTATTACCTTACGGTTATGGCAAACAAAGAGAAAACGCTTTGTCACCAAGTACATTATCTTTAGAACGTCACAGATTATTATGGTTATATCTTAAAAACGAAACTGATTTCTTTACAGCAAAAAAGAAGGTTTTACATATGGCGCCAGAGCAATGTTTCTTAAAAATATTTAGAAAACTTAAAAACTTAGATTATACAACTGCCGATTTATATACACCACACGTAGATGTAAAAGCAGATATTTTAGATTTACCTTTTAAAGAAAACACATTTGATGTCATTTTCTGTAACCACGTTTTAGAACATATTATAGATGATAAAAAAGCAATGCAAGAACTATATCGTGTTTTAAAACCAAACGGAATGGCAATTCTACAAATCCCACAAGATTTATCTTTAGAAAAAACCTACGAAGATTTTAGTATTACTAGCGAAGAAGAACGTGCTAAACATTTCGGACAATACGATCACGTAAGAATTTACGGAAAAGATTATTTTGATAAACTTCGTTCAGTAGGTTTTAAAGTAGAAGAAGTAGATTATTCTAAAACAATTTCTTCAGAATTAGTAAAAAAATACTGCCTAACTAAAGGAGAGATTCTGCCAGTTTGTTTTAAGAATTAACCGCAAAGATCGCAAAGAAAAACCTTGCGACCTTTGCGATTTTTCTTAGCGACCCTTGCGGTTAAGCCAATTTCCCTAACTCAAAACCACCATTCACTCATTTAAACAATAATTAGGTATGCTTTTTGTTATCTTTGTATCAGAAAATTGTTTCACAAAGATTCACAAAGAAAAATTAAGGTTCACTAAATAAAATTCGTGAAAATTTGTGTAATTCGTGTCTAAAAAATACACCATGAAAACCAAAATAACCCTAATGCTAATCCTTTTTTCAATCTTAACAAACGCTCAAAACAACTACGAAAGTAATTGGCAAAATGTTAAAAATCACGAAAAACAAGGCAAACCAAAATCCGCTTTAACAGAAGTAGAAACTATTTATAATTTAGCAAAAGCAGATAAAAACGCAGCGCAGATAATAAAATCTATTTTATATAAATCTAAATATGCCTTAACTTTAGAAGAAGATGCACAACTAAATATTATTAGTTCTATAAAACAAGAAATTGTAAATTCAAATTCACCAGAGAAAAACATATTAGAAAGTATTTTAGCCAATTTATACTGGCAATATTTTCAGCAAAACAGACATAAATTTTATAACAGAACAAATACATCCGAAAAAGTAAATGAAATAGATTTTAGAACTTGGGATTTACATACCATTTTTAACGAAATACACAACCATCATCAAAACGCCTTACAAAACGCTATTACATTACAAAACACTAATTTAAAAAAGTTTAATGAAATATTAAACACGCAGGAAAACTCTCAAAAATATAGACCAACCGTTTACGATTTTATTGCACATAATGCTTTAAGTTTTTATAAAACAGGCGAAAGTAATTTAGCACAACCAAGTTATAAATTTGAAATTGAAGATGAAAATTTCTTAGGAAACAATCAGCAATTTTTAGATGCTAATTTCATATCAAAAGATACAACATCACAAAAATTAAATGCTTTAAAAATCTATAAAAATCTAAGTTTATTTCATAGAAATGATAAAGATAAAACTGCTTTGGTAGCCGTTATTTTAAGTCGTTTAGATTTTGTAAAACAAAATGCTACGTTTACTAATAAAGAAGAAATTTATTTCGAAACCCTAAAATCGCTTCAATCAAAATATAGAAAGCACGAAATTTCTACAGAAATTGATTATAGAATTGCATTGTATTACCAACAATTAGCAAATAAATTTGTACCAAACCAAAAAACGGAACATCAATTTAAATTAAGAAATACAATTGAAGTTTGTGAAATTGCCAAAACCAATTTTCCAAATTCTAAAGGGGCAAAAAAATGCCAAAACCTTAAAAATACTATTTTACAACCATATGTTCAATTAACCAATGAAAAAAACATAGAAAAAAACACAAAGACTAGATTGTTAGTTAGTTATAAAAATTTAAACCATTTATATTTTAATGTCTATAAAGTAACTAATAACGAATTTGAACAAAAATTAAATAGAATTTATAACCATAAAGACAAATTAAAAGCAATAAAGAAATTAACAATAGAAACTACATTCTCTTCTGTTTTAAAAACAGAAAACGACTTTCAAAATCATACAACCGAAGTTGTTTTCCCAAAATTAAATCAAGGTAATTACATTATTGTTGCTTCCAAGAATGCCGATTTTAACGATGATAATTTATACGCTTACAGTTTTATACAAGCAACAAATATTGTTTTGATAGAAACTAATCATCAACAAAAATATCAATATCAAGTTGTTAATCGTTTTACAGGAAAGCCTTTGAAAGATGCAAAAATTCATTTAAAAAACATAAATATTTCCAAATATAACAAAGTTATTGACAAAACTTTAACCACAAATAAAGATGGTTTTGTACAAATAGTAACCTCAAAAAGACATAACCAAATTGTAATAACAGCAACACATAATGATGATAAAGGTGTTTTTAAATATTTTTATTTACACCAAAGAAACAGGCATACAGCACAAGAATATAAAAACAACCGCATCTTTTTATTTACAGATAGAAGTATTTATAGACCTTCGCAAACTGTTTATTTTAAAGGTATTGCTGTAGAACAACAAGAAAATAAATCAAACATTGTAGCAAATAGATCTGTTAAAATAACCTTAAAAGATGCCAACCATCAAAATGTAAAATCGTTAAATTTAGTTACCAATGAATTTGGTTCGTTTAGTGGCGAATTTATTTTACCCAATTCAGGTTTAACAGGTATTTTTAATATTTATGTTGAAGATCAGAATGGTAAAAATCAATTTCACGGAAACGTCAATATTTCGGTGGAAGAATATAAAAGACCAAAATTTTCAGCAAAATTTCATCCTGTAAAAGAAAGTGTAAAACTCAACGAAAACGTTACAGTTAAAGGTATTGCAACCGCTTATGCAGGTAGTGATATTACCGATGCAAAAGTGGTTTACAAGGTAACCAGAAAGGTGCAATACCCTAAATGGTGGTATTGGTACAGACCTTTTGGCTTCAATTCTGAAGCACAAGAAATCACCCATGGCGAAACCAAAACTAATGAAAAAGGCGAATTTGATATCACTTTTTTAGCACAACCAGACAAGAGTGTAAATAAAAAAGATTTGCCAATTTTCACCTATGAAATTTCCGCAGATATTATCGATATTAACGGCGAAACTCGAAGTGCAAAAACCACAGTTATGGTTGGTTATCATGCAATTACCATTAATATGGGAATTGATACCAGTCTCGATAAATTAAAAAAAGACAACAAAATTTCACTAACTACAAACAATTTAAACGGTCAATTTGTTGCTACAAAAGGAACACTTAAAATTTATAAATTAAAATCGCCTAAAAGCGTTTACCGAAATAGACCTTGGTCTTCGCCAGATTATCAAGAAATACCTAAAGAAGTTTTTGAAAAAGAATTTCCACATGAATTTTATAGTTCAATTAAACAAGAAGAAAAAGGCGAGTTGGTTTTAGAAAAATCGTTTGATACTGGTAAGTCTAAAGAAATTAATATTAGTAAGAGCAGATTCCGAAATAAATTCGGAATGACAATGAAAGATTGGAAATCTGGAAAATATATTGCTATTGCAACAACAAAAGACAAATTTAATAACAAAGTTAGCGATAAAATAAAGTTTGAAATCTACAGCAATAAAGACAAAAAAGTAGCAGATAATCAGTTATTTAATTTAAAGTTTGATAAAGATAATTATCAACCAAACGATGTTGCTATTTTAAAAATAGGTTCTGCATCTAAAGATATTTCAGTAGTAATTTTTGCAGAAAAAAACAATAAACAATTCCTTAAAAAAATTATTCATTTAAACAATGAAATCAAAAGTATAGAAATACCAATTACCGAAGAACATCGTGGCGGCTTTGGTATTTCGTATTATTTTGTAAATTTCAATTCATATCAAGCAAATTTTCTAACCATAAATGTACCATTTGAAAAAACCGATTTAGAAATTGAAACCCTAACTTTTAGAGATAAATTACAACCAAATAAAGAAGAAACTTGGTCTTTTAAACTAAAAGGACCAAAAGGCGACAAAGTAACTGCCGAAATTTTAACATCTATGTACGATGCTAGTTTAGATCAATTTAAAAACCACCAATGGTCGTTTTCACCAATTTATTTTAAAAACTATTACGGAGGTCCATATAGTTCTTCGTCAATTGTTAATGCAGGAAACAGTTTTGGTATTGCTCGTTTTAATGTGCAACAATTAAGAGAAAACACCATATCAATTAAACACCAATCTTATGATGCGTTAAATTGGTTTGGTTTACATTTTGGATATAGAAATTATTTCGGCAGAGTTGAATCTATGGTTATGGAAAGTGTTGATTCTGATGCTATAATGATTAGAGGTAATAATTCGATAAAAAGCAAACTCTCAGGGGAAGTTGCTGGAATAATGATTCAAAGTGATGCGTTAGAAGATAAAAGTATTGAAAAGTTAAACATTGGAGAATCAGATAATGAAGATAAAAGTGTAACGAAAATTAATTTCGACAACATAAAAGCAAGAACCAACTTTAAAGAAACCGCCTTTTTCTTTCCACATTTAAAAACAGATAAAGATGGTAATGTAAGTTTTAGTTTTACCACACCAGAGAGTTTAACCAAATGGAAATTACAATTATTAGCACATACCAAAGACTTAAATCACGCAGTTAAATCCTTAGAAACTGTAACCCAAAAAGAGTTGATGGTTTTACCAAATCCGCCACGTTTTTTACGTCAAGGTGATGAAATTGTTTTTAGTAGTAAAATTGCAAATATTTCGGATAAAA
>CAYQTF010000012.1:0-18164 GCA_964420345.1 uncultured Flavobacteriaceae bacterium | reverse complement strand
CGTCAAGGTGATGAAATTGTTTTTAGTAGTAAAATTGCAAATATTTCGGATAAAACATTAAACGGAGAAGCCAAACTAACTTTGTTAGATGCAATAACTGGTAAAGATATAACTAATGTTCTTATGAAAACGGATGCCAATTCTTTCCCTTTGGGAAAGATGTCGCAAAGCGACAGAATGGGATTTTCGGTTGATGCAAAAGGAAACACGAATCTTTCTTGGAAACTTACAATTCCGGATAATATACAAACCGTTCAATATAAAATTGTTGCAAAAGCAGGCGATTTTAGTGATGGCGAACAAAACGTATTGCCAGTTTTAACCAACAGAATGTTAGTAACCGAAACAATGCCAATGTGGCTAAAATCTAATCAAACAAAAACATTCACTTTAGATAAGTTAAAAAACACCACTTCTGCAAGCAGAAAAAATCACAAGTTAACTTTAGAAGTAACCAGCAATCCTGTTTGGTATGCAGTACAAGCATTGCCATATTTAATGGAATATCCGTACGAATGTGCCGAACAAACTTTTGCTAGATATTATGCAAATACCTTAGCAAGTCATATCGCAAACTCCAACCCAAGAATACAAAACGTATTTAACCAATGGAAAAATACCGATGCTTTATTATCTAATCTTGAAAAAAACCAAGAGTTAAAATCGTTAATAATTCAAGAAACACCTTGGTTACGTGATGCGCAAAGTGAAACGGAACAAAAGAAAAGAATCGCGTTATTATTCGATTTAAATAAAATGAAAGACGAGCAACATCGTGCGTTAAAAAAACTAAAGCAAATGCAAATGGCATCTGGCGGATTTCCGTGGTTTAAAGGTTCTCGTTATGCAAATAGATTTATTACGCAACATATTGTTTCTGGACTTGGGCATTTGGATAAATTGAACGCTTTAGGGATAGAAGACGGAAGACAGGAGACCGAAGATATGTTGCGTAAAGCAATTTCTTATCTAGACAATCAGATTTTAAAAGATTATCAAGATTTATTAGAACGTGCAAGAAAGCAATTTGCAAATTCAACTAATAAAGAGCAAGAAATAAAAGATTATTTAAAGCAAAATCACACTTCGCATTTTCAGATTCAGTATTTATATGCAAGAAGTTTTTATAAAAATAATAAAATTCCGAAAAAGGTAAAAGTAGCCGTAGATTTTTATACAAATCAGAGTTATAAATATTGGTTAGATTATAATTTATATGCTAAAGGATTAATTGCTTTGATTGCTAATCGTAATGACAATAACGCTATAGCGGAAAATATTTTAGTGTCATTAAAAGAGAATTCCATAACAAGTGAAGAATTAGGTATGTATTGGAAAAGTAACACGAGTTCTTATTACTGGTTTCAAGCACCAATAGAAACACAAGCATTAATGATTGAAGTTTTTTCTGAAGTTGGTTCTAATAATGTCATTCCGACAAAGCCTGAAAGTGCGACGAGGAATCTCAATGATATCGACAATCTAAAAATCTGGCTCTTAAAAAACAAACAAACCAACCGTTGGAAAACAACCAAAGCAACATCCGAAGCAGTTTACGCACTACTTTTACAAGGTACAGATTGGTTAGAAAGCACTAATTTTGTTGAGATAACCATTGGTAATAAAATCATTAAGCCTTTAGAATTAGAGAACAGTAAAGTAGAAGCAGGAACTGGTTATTTTAAAACTTCTTGGAACGGCAATGAAATAACGCCAGAAATGGCAACGGTAAAAATTAAAAAACAAGATAAAGGTGTCGCTTGGGGTGCAATGTATTGGCAATATTTTGAAGATTTAGATAAAATTACTTTTGCCGAAACACCTTTAAGATTAAAGAAAAAATTATTCTTAAAAACCAATGAGAATCGTGGTGAAAAACTTACAGAAATTACAGACAAAACAAAATTACAGTTAGGTGATTTAGTAAGAGTTAGAATAGAATTAAGCGTTGATAGAAATATGGAATTTATTCATATGAAAGATATGAGAGCAAGCGGATTTGAACCAGTAAACGTTTTGTCGCAATACAAATGGCAAGATGGTTTAGGTTATTACGAAAGTACAAAAGATGCTTCTACCAACTTTTTTATTGATTTTCTACCAAAAGGAGTTTATGTTTTTGAATATGATTTAAGAGTAAACAATAAAGGCGATTTCTCTAACGGTATTACCACAATTCAATCTATGTATGCGCCAGAGTTTTCTAGTCATAGCGAAGGTGTGAGAGTTGTAATTGAGTAAATTTTGAGTAGTCAGGGTTTCACTTTAAGTGAAACCCTGACTTTATAATACACCATTTAACATTGTCAAAGTTTCAAACTTTGACAATGTTATTTATCTTAAACAAGTAATATTTCTATTAAACAAGAAATAAAACAAGTAATATTCATATCATAATAGAAATAAAACAAGTAATTTATCTATTAGTTAATTAATTTTCATACTTTTGCGCTATGAAAACAATTAATCGAGTTCTAGAAAAATCATTTAAAGAACTATTATTTAAAGGAAAAGCATTAATAATAATTGGTGCTCGACAAGTTGGTAAAACAACCTTTTTACAAAATTTTAATTATGGTTTAGATTATTTATGGCTAAACGCAGACATTAGTAATGTTAGAGAGCGCTTAACAAATCCGTCTTTAGAAACTATAAAAAATATTATTGGCGATTACAAAATTGTTATTATTGATGAAATTCAACGAATAGAAAATGTAGGCTTATTATTAAAATTAATGGTCGATAATTTTAAAGATGTTCAATTTATAGCAACAGGTTCATCGGCATTAGAAATTTCGGATACTATTTTTGAACCAATGACTGGTCGTCATTTTTTATTTCATTTGTATCCTTTTTCTTTAGCAGAAATATACCCTAAAAAATCTCCTTTTGAGATAGAACAAGAATTGCCTTTTCATTTAGTTTATGGTAATTATCCTGAAATTTGCACAACTAGAACTTTGGCGGAAACCTTATTAAAAAATCTATCTAATCAATATTTATATAAAGATGTTTTGATTTGGAAAGACATACGTAAACCAGAACTTTTAGATAAATTATTAAAGTTATTGGCGTATCAAATGTGTTCAGAAGTTTCTATAAATGAATTAGCAAATCAGTTAAAAGTAAAATCGGCTACGGTAGAAAGTTATATAGATTTATTAGAAAAATCGTTTGTAGTTTATCGGTTAAAATCTTATCGAACAAATCATAGAAGAGAAGTAACTAAAAAAAATAAAATTTTATTTTGGGATAATGGAATAAGAAATGCAATTATAGGCAATTTTAACGATTTAGGAAACCGAAATGATCAAGGACAATTATTTGAAAATTTTATTATAAGTGAACGTATAAAGATGAGCGCTTGGAAAAATAGTAACGCAAAAAGTTATTTTTGGAGAGATTATAACCAAAAAGAAGTTGATTATATAGAGTTAGAAAATGATAATTTATTTGCTTTTGAAATGAAATGGAATTTAAATAAAAGATTACGAGTTTCTAAAGCATTTACAAATTTATACCCAAATGCAAAAACAGAAATAATAACACCGCAAAATTTTGTTGATTTTGCTTTTTTAAAATCTTAATCTAAAAAAAACTCAAACCGTGACTTCGAGTCACGGTGTGAGTAAAAAATCGTTTAATGATACGATGACTTTAAGTCATCGTATCATTCTAATGTAATCTCAACTTAGATTTTCTAATAGAATCTTTTTGAAAATCAGACCATTTATAACTACTTTCATAAATACCTTTAGTTTCCCAATCGCCATACATTGGGTTTGGAAAAACAATAAATTTCTTACCGAATTCTAATTTAAGTTCTTCCACTAAATTATTTCTTTTTTTAGTAGATTGGTTATCGAAAAGTTCTGAAAAATCGGATAAATTATCACCTAAAAGCATAATAATTTCATGTGTTTTTTCAACGCTATTTCTTCTAATTTCTTTACCACTTGTTGTAGTTTTAAGTAAAACCGTGTTTGTATTTACATTAGGAAATCCTTTTGCTTTTAAATTTGCAATTGTTTCCGTTAGCTGAATTTGATTTCTGTTAGAAATATAATAAATCGCCACGCCTCTACTATCGGTATAATTAAAAAAATCTAATGCGCCAGGTACTGCTTTTGCTTTTTTTTCTTTTCCCCAAGCATACCAAGTTTTTGAAGTATAATCTTCATCACTTTTAACCATTCTTGCATTATACGGACTGTTATCTAGAACAGTTTCATCAATATCGGTTACAATAGCAAAAGGTTTTGAATTTGTCGTTTTATTTGCTAAAGCATCATCTAAGTACATTTTAGCCAAGTTAAATGCTTGGTGTGTTAATGCTTTGTATTCAGCACTTTGTTGTTGCCAAAGTAGTGCTTGAACAGAATGCTCTCTTTTAGGAATCGTATTATTTACAGTATTATTAGTATCTGTATTTACAGTGGTTTTACAACTAAAAACTAATATAATTAAACTTAATACAATAATAAAAGTACTTTTCATAATTTGGGGAATTAGACTACAAATTAAATAAAAATAATTCGGGTTTTAAAATAATATTTCAAATATTGACAAAAAAAAGTCTAGAAAATTAATCTAGACTTTTAGTTTTATTATTAAGTGTATTTTGTTATATACCTAACTTTGCTTTTACAGCACTCATTAAATCTTCGCCATTTTTCACAATTAATCCTTTACCAGGAGAAGAGTCAAAAACGTATTTTACACCTTTTTCCGCAGCTACATCTTCAATTGCTTTTTGTGCTTTATCAATAATTGGTCTTAATAATTGATATTCCTTTTTTTGAAGTTCTTCTTGAGCAGAACGTAAATACAATTGTAATTTTTGTTTTAATTCTTCAATTTCTTGAATTCTTCTTTCATTAATTTCTTTTGTTTTACTTTGTGCTTCTTCTTGATATTTTTGAGCTTTTACTTGTAATTCTGTTGCTTGCGCTTTATAATCTGTATCATACTCTTGACTTACTCTTTTCAATTCTTCACTCATAGCAATAGTTTCTGGCATTGCTTGTACTAATAACTCACTGTTTATGTGTGCCATTTGTGCTTGACTTGTAAAAAGAGCAGTAGTTAATGTTAGTATTAATAAGTAGGTTTTAAAATGTTTCATTTTTAATTTATTTAATTGTTATTGTTATTTTTGTTTTTAAGTTTTTCTTTTCGTGCTTTAATTTCTGCTAATTTTACAGCACGTTTATCAGCAGCAATTTGTTTTAAAGAATCACGTTTTGCTTTTTGTTTTATAATTCTATCTTGTAAAGCTTTCCGTTTTTCTTCTCTTAATTGTTCTTTAGTTTTAGTTGCTTTTTTTATTTCAGTTGTTTCTGTTTTTCCTTCTTCTGATTTTACAGGTACTTTACTTTTTGTAATACCGTTTTTACGATTTTTAATTTCTTCTAATTTTTTTGCTCTAGCTGCATTTCTTGCATTACGAATAGAATCTTTTAAAGCAATTCTTTTTGCACGTAAATCGGCTGCTTTTTTTTGCATTTGTTCACGCTTAGTTAATCGTGCATCTATTTTTTCTTTTAAAGCCTCTTTCTTTTTTTCGTTAGCTTCAACTCGATCTGATTTTTTCTTAACATTGTCTTTCTTTCTACGGTCTTTTACAATACTATTTAAAACTAATTCACTTACATCAAATCTACTGTTAGAGTATAACATGATTAATTCATCGGATTTGTCAAAAATTATATCATATTTTTTATTCTTAGCAATTTCTTGTACTGCATTATATATTTGATCTTGTACTGGTTTTACTATTTGTTTTCTTAATAGAAACAGTTCTCCAGTTGGTCCAAAATAATTATTCTGTGCTTGTTTTAAATCTAATTGTTTTAAATCTATATCTTCTTGTCTTTCTTGAATTAAATCTGTAGTTAATAATGCTTTTTCATTACTCAAATCTAATTTCATGGTTTCAATAGCACTTTTCATTTTATCTAAATTACCAGTCCATTTAGAAATTTTCGCATCTAGTTTAGATTGTGCTTTATTATATTCTGGCACATTTTCTAAAATGTATTCCATATCTATATACCCTATTTTCTGAGGTTTTTGTGCAAAGCAATTAATTGCGAATGTAATTGTTAAGAGTATTAATATTTTCTTCATCATAAATTTGTATAAGGTTAATTGTAAAAATCGTGCCAAACTAAATAGATTAACTACAAATATATTAAAATATTGTTTTAAAAACAATTAGAGTTGTTGATTTATAATAAAATGTGTTTGCCAACCTGATTTTACAGATGCACCAGGTATGTTGTCAAATCCGTGTGCAAAATCAATTCCTAACACACCAAATGCAGGCATGAATATTCTAATACCAGCACCAGCAGATCTTTTTAAATCAAAAGGATCGAAATTACTTATATTATCATAAGAGTTTCCACCTTCTAAGAAACCTAATATATAAATAGAAGCACTTGGTTTTAAAGTTATAGGATATCTTAATTCCATAGAAAATTTATTAAAAACAGTTCCGCCATCATTAGAAGATAAACTAGCATTTGGGTAACCTCTTAAAGCAACATTTTGCCTACCATCAAATTGTCCGACACCTAAACCATCACCACCAACAATAAATCGCTGAAAAGGCGAAACACCTAACTCGTTATTATATGCACCTAAGAAACCAAAATCAAATTCAGATTTTAAAACTATTTTTTTATAAACAGAATTATACCATTTACCAGAATATGTTAATTTATAAAATTCTAACCATTCAAATTTTTCTTCAATACTAACATTACTATAATCTTTGTCTTGGAATAAGGAAATTGGAGGTGTTAATTTAACACCAATAGTAAATTGAGAACCACTTACAGGAAAAATCCTACTTGGTCCCGCTGAATTTCTACTAAAGTTAATTGATAAAGCTAAGTTATTAGCAATACCATTATTAAAAACATCTGTCCCTTCGCTTAAAGCTGCGAGTTGAAAATTCTTTAAAGTAAACCTTTGATAATTAATAGAGGTTGATAATGAAAAGAAATCGTCAGGCCATTCTAATTGTTGTCCAACACCTAAAGTAGCACCAATAATATCTAATTTTTGATTTCTATCTACTTCTCTGGTATTAAAATCAAATCTATATTGTCTAGAGTTATATATTGAAAATGATAAGGATCTTGGTCTTTTTCCACCAAGCCAAGGTTCTGAAAAAGACAAACTATATGTACTAGAAAATTGACTTGCTTGAAGACGAAGTGCTACATTTTGTCCGTCACCCATTGGTACAGGTCTATATGCTTTTTTATTGAATAAGTTTCTTACCGAAAAGTTACTAAATGACAAACCTAAAGTACCAATAAAAGTACCGCCACCAAAACCACCTTGTAATTCTATCTGGCTAGATCCTCTTTCGGCAACACTATAATCTATGTCAACTGTTTTATCTTGATAATTTGGTTTAACATCTGGTACAACCGCTTCAGGATCAAAGAAACCTAACTGACTAACTTCTCTAATAGATCTAATGATACTTTGTTTGCTAAACAAATCTCCTGGACGTGTTCTAAGTGCTCTATAAACTACGTGGTCGTTTGTTTTGTCATTACCAATAACACTTACTCTTTTTATATATGCAGGTTCGTCTTCATGAATTCTAATTTCAATACGGATACTGTCATTTACAACGGCAGTTTCTACAGAATTTACAGTAGAAAACATGTAACCATTATTTAAATAAGTACTAGAAATATCTTGTGAATCTGGACTTCCGTCACCATTTACTCTCTCGTTTAATAATTTACCATTATAAGTATCGCCTTTAAATATACCTAAAAACTCTGCTAATTTTTCATCGGAATAAACGGTATTTCCAATAAATGAAATATCACCAAAACGGTATTTATTTCCTTCATTAACAGTAATATCAAGGTTTATGGTATTGTCATCATTCCAAGAGATTGAATCGCTTAACACTTGTGCGTCACGAAACCCTTTTTCTCTATATTTATTTACTAAGCGTTCTAAATCTTCGTTATATTCTTTTTCTCTAAATTTAGAAGCTTTTAAAATGTTGAAGAAATTTTTTTGTTTTGTTTTCTTTAATTGTTTTGCTAGTTTTTTGTCTGAAAAAGCATTGTTTCCGTGAAAACGAAGATTTTTTATTTTCACTTTCTCTCCTTTATCAATAGCAATTAAAGCCTTATATGTTTGTTGTGTAGAATCTTTTTTATAATCGATACTTACTTTCGTGTTTAAAAAACCTTTGTCTGTAAATTTCTTTTTAATATAATTTTTAGTGGTAGTAACAAGGTTTTCTGTTAGCATAGCACCTTTTTTGAACTCAATCTCTTTTTCTAAATCACTAATTTTTCTTTTCTTTAGACCAGTAATAGTTACCTTATTTATTTTAGAAAGTTCTTCGACTTTAAATTCTAAATAGATATTATTACTACTATCAATTTTTACAGCATAAACATCTACATTATTAAATAATTTAGATTCCCATAGTTTTTTAATTGCGCTAGAAAGTTTGTCGCCAGGTATTTTAATTTCCCTACCTTCATTTAAACCAGCAAATGCTTTGATAGATTGTTCGCTAAATTTGTTATTTCCTTTAACGGTAATACCACCTAAAATATATTTTTTTGCTTTCTTAAGGTTAATTAGTTCGCCTTGCGCAATAATAGTAGAATCTATAGGGGTTTCTGTTTTTTGTGCTTGTATAGCAAAACTAAAAAGGATACAAACTAAAAATATATACGTATTAAATCTATTTTTCATTTTATAACTGATCACTGGTTTTACCAAATCTTCTTTCTCTTTGTTGATAATCTATAATGGCGTTTTCTAAATCTTTTTTCCTAAAATCCGGCCAGAATAAATCTATAAAATATAATTCAGCATAAGCAATTTGCCATAGTAAAAAATTGCTAATTCTTTTTTCTCCACTAGTACGTATTACTAAATCAACATTCGGCAAATTACGTGTATATAAATGGTTATTTATTACATTTTCATTAATATCTTCGATGGAAAGTTCATTATTAACAATTTTTTTAGAAATATTTTTAAAAGCGTTAACAATTTCCTCTTTAGCGGAATAGCTAATTGCTAGATTTAAAATTAAATGGTTGTTGTTTTTTGTTTTGTCAATAACTTCCTTTAATTCTTTTTGTGCTTTCTTTGGTAATTGAGATAAATTGCCAATTGCCTGTAACTGAATATTATTTTTTTGTAAAAGTGGTAATTCTTTTTTAAGAGAAGATACTAATAGATGCATTAAAATATCTATTTCTTTTTTTGGTCTATTCCAGTTTTCAGTAGAAAAAGCGTATAAAGTCATAACTTTAATACCTATTTCTGCTGCGCCTTCGATGGTATCTCTAACTGCTTTAACACCATTTTTATGACCAAAGACTCTAAGTTTTCCTTTTTGTTTTGCCCAACGACCATTGCCATCCATAATAATAGCAATGTGCTGTGGTAATTTTTCTTTATTTAAAAGTAAATTTTCTTGCAATGTGTTAGAATCCGCCACTATAACATCCTTTTCTTCCAAAACCTAATACAATGGTAATACCTGTGGTAACATACCAATCATTACTATCTGGATTTCCGAAAGATAAAGCTTCGAATTCAGTATTATTATAATCTAAATCATCAGCAAATGTATATCTTACTTTAGTTTCAAACCCAATACCAATGTTGTTCCCGATTTTTGTTTTGTAACCAATACCAAATGGTATAGTAAACCCAACTTTATTTTTTGTACTGAAAGTTGCATTGGAAGTATTAGTTTGAAAACCTGTTTGTTTGTCAACAACATTATATGTGTTAATTGCAAGTTGTAATATTAAATATGGTGTTGATGACCAACCTTCTCTAGTCATAGAATAGTCATAATAATTAAATTCTATACCAACGGCAAGTTCAGAAACAGAGTTTTTAAAACTAAATGGAAAATTTTTTCTTTCTTGATTTTTCGCATCTGCATTATCAGCATTTATTCTAATATAACTAGCATCTAATCTGTAAACAATTCTAGTGCTGTAATTCCATTTATAGACTAAACCAACGGCTAAATCATTTGGGTTTATATATTGTGTTTCGCCAATATCACCAATATAGTTACTTCCTGCTATGGAAACACCTAATTCACTTATTTGTGAAAATGAATAAGTAGAGATGAATAGAAACGATAAAACTAAAATGTATTTCTTCATTTGTAAAAAAATTGTTTGCAAAGATAATAATTATAAGTAGTTTTTTATTGAATTTTAAATAAAAATAAATTGGTTACTTTTATCTATTTAGTGCTAAAGTATTTAAAGAACCTAAAGTTAGTGTTTTTTGCTAAAGACACAATCTTATTATTTATAAACGTTTAATAATTAAAATATTGTAATTATTCAGTGCTTAAAGTTATTATTATATAGGGTTAGTGATTTGTGTTTTTTACTAAATATTGTTATAAATTAATACTTCTAAATAAGGAAAAAGTTAATCCCGAAACTTCAGGGTAGACATTTTAAGTACTCTTAACTCTAGGTATTGAATTACAAAATATTACTATATATTTCTAACATCTTCACCCCAAAGCAACTTTTCTCGTAATGTTTTTAAGAAAGTTTGGTTATTTAATTGAATTGTTTTTATGGAATAAGTGGCTTTTTTTATTTCTACTTCCGTGTCTTTTGGTATGGTAATTATTCTAGAATCTAATGAAATTAATGCTTGTTTTTCTCTACCAACTAAAGTTACTTTAATATTGGTATTATCATTAATAATTAAAGGTCTTACATTTAAATTGTGTGGTGCAATTGGCGTTATTACTAAATTTTTAGATGAAGGCGTTATAACTGGTCCACCACAACTTAAGGAATAACCCGTTGAACCTGTTGGTGTAGAAAAAATTAAACCATCTGCCCAATAAGTTGCCAAATATTCATTGTCTAAATAGGTTTTTAAAGTAATCATTGCAGTAGTGTCTTTTCTTACAATGGTAACTTCGTTTAAAGCAATGTTTATATCGTTTAATTCTTCCATTTCAGGCTTGGTAATTACTTTTAATAAAGAACGTTCTTTAATTTGATATTCTTTGTTTACAATCGCCTTAATCGCTTCTTTAATGTTTTCTTTTTTAACATTAGCAAGAAATCCTAAACGACCAATATTAATTCCTAAAACAGGTATGTTTGAATCTCTTACAAAAGTAACTGCTCTTAAGAAAGTACCATCACCACCAATAGAAAGTAGCATATCATAAGTTTTATTTAAATCTTTATGATTTGCAAAAGTTGCATAATTGGTTTTGAGTTTGGTATTTAGTTTTTTACAAAACTCTTTTTCGATAACAACTTCAATAGCGTAATTTTCTAATTCTTGTAATAATTCTTCAATGTAAATTGAAGATTCTTTCCGAAATCGCTGTCCATAAATACCTATCTTCATAACCTTAAATATTTAAGTATTTTTGTAAATATTCCGAGCGTTCTTTTAGATCATTTAAATAATGATCTTCTTTAATTTCTGTAATAATAGTGTATTGATACCTTCTAAAAGTTTGAATAATTTCATTAATATTTTGTGTACTTAATTTAATGGTAACTTCAATGTTTCGATTTTCAGATTTAGAAATAAAAGCACCAAATAATTTGGCATTATTACGTTCAATTATTTGTGCGACTTCGCTTAAAGAATAATCATTTTTATTTTTTGAAACGATTAATATGGTGCCATTTTCTTTTAAAAATGGTGTATTATTAAAGAAATGAAGAATGTCAATCAATTCAAAATAGCCTAAGTATTTTCTGTCTTCGGTTATTACCGGAATAATATTCGCATTATTAGAAGCAAAGTCTTTTAACAAATCAAACCAATTTGCATTTGGAACTGCAGAAAAAAACTGAAAAAGATATTGAATATCGCCTAATTTTTTATCTTCATTTTCGGAAATAGGTAAATCGCTTTCCGCAATTAATCCAATAAAAAAACCATCATTTACAATAGGTAAATGTGTAAATATAAGTTCATTAAAGAGTAGTTTTACACTTTCTACCGTATTTGATAGTTGTAGTGCTTTTATATCTTTAGTTATGTAATCTATAGTTTGCATAATTACACGCAAAATAAGTAAAAAATCATAACAAAGTGGTAATTTTGCCTAAATAATATTCTTAACTAAAATGTCACAAAATCAAAATTCAGTAACTAAATTAAGTGTAAATATTAACAAAATCGCAACTTTAAGAAATTCTAGAGGTGGCGATACGCCTAATTTAGTACAAGTAGCAATTGATATTCAGGAGTTTGGCGCTAACGGAATTACTATTCACCCAAGGCCAGACGAAAGACATATTAGATATAAAGATGCATTTGATTTAAAACCAATTATAACTACAGAATTTAATATTGAAGGTAACCCAATACCAAAATTTGTAGATTTAGTTTTGCAAAACAAACCAACTCAGGTAACTTTAGTACCAGATAGTGTAGATCAATTAACTTCTAATGCAGGTTGGGATACCAAAGAAAATTTATCGTTTTTAACCGAAGTTATTTCAGAGTTTAAGCGAAATAATATACGTACTTCCATTTTTATGGATTATGATTTAGATTTAATTGAATACGCCGCAAAAACAGGAGCAGACAGAATAGAATTATACACAGAAGAATTTGCAACCGAATTTAAAAAAGGAAATAAAAACGGAATAAAACCATATATAAAAGCTGCAAATTTAGCAACTACTTTAAATTTAGGTATAAATGCTGGGCACGATTTAGATTTAGAAAATATTGCATATTTTGCTAAAAACATCCCTAATTTATTAGAGGTTTCTATTGGTCATGCGCTAATTTCGGAATCTTTATATTTAGGCTTGCAAAATGTGGTAAATATGTATTTGTATAGATTGCAAGGATAAAAAACACTTGTAAAGACGTTTTGCAAAACGTCTTTGTAAGTATTTTTTTCATATTCAAAAAATAGTTTAAATTTGTTACCAATTCGATTTATTCGAAAAAAAATAAAAAAATGCTAGAACTCGCAGGAATCATAATTTTAGGAATTATTGCACAATGGATAGCGTGGAAATTAAAAATTCCAGCAATATTACCATTAATATTAATAGGCTTGTTTGTTGGACCAATCTCGACATTAATAAACGAAGATGGTCATAAATGGATCGAACCAATCTGGAATGGCGAAACTGGTCTTTTTCCTGACAAACGTTTGTATAATTTTGTTTCTTTATCGATTGCATTAATCCTTTTTGAAGGCGGAATGACCTTAAAAAAGAATGAAGTTAAAAATGTAGGTTCTGTAATTTATAAATTAATCACTTTAGGTTCTTTTGTTACATTTATAGTTGCAGGTATTGCAGCACATTATGTAATTGGTTTAAGTTGGTCGCTTTCCTTGTTATTTTCGGCACTTATTATAGTAACTGGTCCAACGGTAATTTCTCCTATTTTAAGAAATTTAGCTATTAAAAAAGATGTTTCTTCCATTTTAAAATGGGAAGGAATTTTAATAGATCCAATTGGTGCATTAGCAGCAGTTTTAGTTTTAGAATTTATAAGTGTAGGTTCGCATGATGGCGGAAGTTATACGCAAGAAGCATTAATCGAATTTGGTAAAATTATAGTTATCGGTTTATCTATTGGTTTTACTGCTGCTTATGCTTTCGCAACTGCTTTAAAACAAAAATGGATTCCGAATTATTTAATTAACGTTTCTGCTTTAGCACTAGTTTTAGGTGTTTTTGTTTTATCTGATTTATTTGTGCACGAAAGTGGTTTATTAGCAGTAGTAATTATGGGAATGGTTCTAGGAAATAAAAACATTAAAGAACTAAAAGACGTTTTATATTTTAAAGAAGCGATTA
Organism: uncultured Flavobacteriaceae bacterium; assembly: GCA_964420345.1. Taxonomy (GTDB): domain Bacteria; phylum Bacteroidota; class Bacteroidia; order Flavobacteriales; family Flavobacteriaceae; genus S010-17. Next base: position 4,308 of record CAYQTF010000012.1, on the reverse strand, counting down.
GTATTTTATTGATTTCCATGTTATTTATTTTACTTTCAGCAAATATTAACATGTCAGATTTGGCACTTATTTATAATTGGCAATCGTTGCTTCTTTTCGGAATTGTTGTGTTAATTGTAAGACCAATTGGTGTATTTTTAAGTACCCATAAATCTAGTCTGAAATTTAATGAAAAACTATTTATTTCTTGGGTTGGACCACGCGGAATTGTAGCAGCAGGAATTGCATCTTTATTCGGTTTAAAATTAGAAGCTATGCAAATTGAAGGAGCAGAATACATTACGCCATTAGTTTTTATGATTGTAATGGGTACTGTAATGTTAAATGCCACAACAGCAAAGTTATTTGCTAGAATAACAAAAGTTTTATTAGAAAAATCGGAAGGTTTGTTAATTATTGGTGCAAATGAACCAGCACGATTAATTGCAAAATATTTACAGAAAAACGGTAGGCGAGTTGTAATGATAGATAGCAATCCTAAAAGTATTGAGTATGCACAAAAAATGAATTTAGATGCACTTGTTTGCGATATTTATTCCGAAGAATTAACCGAAAATATCGAGTTAAACGATATTGGTCATTTAATGGCATTAACAGGTAGCGATGCTGTAAACGATTATGCCATTACTAAACTAAGTCCGTTTTTTGGCGAAAATGGCGCACACAGATTAATTAGTAAAGAAGAAATGCGAAATAAATCTAGCGACCCAACCATTAGTTTATTTTCTGCAACCGATGATTTTATTAATCTTAACGAAGTTGTACGGGATTATCCAAATATTAACGAAATTAAAATTAAATCTAAAGAACATTATATAGAAATCATCACAAAGATTAATACAGATAAAAAAGCAATTCCGATTTTTATTAAAGATAATAAATCAAGCATACATATTATTGACTCCTATAATATTGATGAAAAAGTTTCTAAAGATAATGTATTGATGTATTTGGGTAAGGCGATTGTTTAATGCGAAATATTATAAATTACAATTGCATTTCTTTAAAAGAATGATAGTTTGTTAATTAACCTGTATTTTGTAATTGCGTTTTACCGTTACGAATATGCGTAGTTGCGTATTTTATATTTTCCGTTTTATTAAATCTCTTGCAGTATGATGAATAGTTAGAATATCAATTTGTGATTTAGAAATTATTTTATAAATAATCCTATATCGTCCTTCTATTAATTCCCTAATATTTTCATTCTCAATTTCACGTACAACTTTACCAATAAAAATATGAGTTTTTAAAATGTGAGTTCTATTTTTAATTCTTAAAACTTGAAGTTTTGCATATCTTTTAGAGTTTAACGAGATATAATCAGCAATTTGCTTCAAATCTGATTTAGATTGTAAAGTCCAATTTATTCGAACCATTTGTTAATGTCACTTTCAAGTTCTATTTCAGAAATTGTTTCTCCATTTAAAGATTGTTTTTCTCCATTTTCTATCTTTTCAATTAAAATTAGTTTTTCAACTAATTCATCTATTGAAAATTCTTCGGGTAGATTTTTAATATGCTTTTTTAATTTTGTTTTCGTAATCATACTTTTAATATTTATACATCAAATATAAACTTTTAAATTGCAAAAATTAAATAGTTTTAAAAAATTTACTTTTTTACAATCTTTTTCACGCCAAAGTTTCCGTTAATATCTTCCACTTTTACAAAGTATAAATCTTGAGTTAGATTGGAAATATCAACTTTATTTTCCGTTGTTTCTTTTATTAATTGACCTAATTTACTATAAATTTCTATTTTAATAATTTCCGTTTTTGATTTAATATTCAAGATATTTTCCGTTGGTATTGGATAAACTGAAAAGTTTAACACATTACTTTGATTTAAAGACAAGGTATTTAAATTTTCATACCAATTTATTTTATCGTCCAAAAACGAACCAGAAATTATATCTATTGAATTGTCACCATTAATGTCAGATGCATAAACCGATCTAACATCTTGTAAACCAAAAGTTACCATAAATGGAGGAACTATATTTTCAAAACCATCAATATTTTCAATTATTGCCACTCTGTCAGCAAAAGTGTACAAAATATCTATGTCATTATCATTATCAATATCTATTGTGAAAACAGATTTCTCATCACCTGCATTAAAATCTAGATACTTTAATAAACTAAAATTACCTAAACCATCTAAATTTTCATACCACGCTATTGCATCGTGAAGATTAGAAACTATATCAATATCTCCATCACCATCTAAATCGTTTGAACTAATTGATTTTGTATCAATTGCATTTGTCGTAATAATTTTTTGAGAACTGAAATTACCAATACCATCTAAATTTTCATACCACGCAATTTTGTCATCATCTGAAGATGCAGATATAATATCAATATCTCCATCATTATCTATATCATCTGTTATTACTGTTTTAGCATTTAGTGCATTAGTTGTAATAATTATTTGTGAAGAAAAAACACCAAAACCATTGTTCCTATACCAAGCAATTTTATTATCTAATGATGATGCAGAAAGAACATCATTATCTCCATCACCATCAATATCATCTGCATAAACATAATTTGCACCATTTGCTTGAGTTGAAATTATATGTTGCGAACTAAAATTTCCTAAACCATCAATATTTTCATACCAAGCAATTTTATTATCATTTTTTGATGATGATAATACATCTAAATCACCATCGCCATCTAAATCAATGGCGTAAACAGAAGTTGCATTTTCTGTATTTATACTAATAATATGTTGCGTACTAAAATCACCTTCGCCATTAATGTTTTCATACCAAGAAATTTTATTATCATTTTGAGAAGCAGAAAGTATATCTAAATCACCATCGCCATCTAAGTCAGACGTAAAAACAGAATTTAGACCATCTGCAATATTTGATAACACTTGTTGCTCACCAAAATTGCCTATTGCATCTAAATTTTCATACCAAGCAATTTTATTATCAGATTCAGATGCGGAAATAACATCATTGTCACCATCACCATCAATATCAAATGCTAAGGTTGAAGTAGCAGAAATAACATTAGTTGTGATTGTATTTTGAGTTCCAAAACCTCCTAATCCATCTGTATTCTCAAACCAAACTAATTTATCATCGTTAAATGAAGTTGATAATATATCGTTATCACCATCATTATCAAAGTCAATAGCATAAATTGAGATTGAGAATATATCGGATGAAATAATTTGTGGTAAACTAAAATTACCATTTCCATCAATATTTTCATACCAAGAAATACCACTATTTGATGAACCTGAAATTACATCTATATCTCCATCATTATCAATATCACTAGCAAAAACTGAATTTGCTAAATTAGCATTGGAGTTTATTATTTGCATAGAACCAAAATCCCCTAGACCATTTGTGTTTTCAAACCAAGAAATTGTATTGTCTAAACTAGATGCAGATATTATATCTACATCATTATCACCATCAATATCAATTGCAAATACAGAATTTACTCCAATTGTGAGATTTGTAATAACTTGCTGTGAACTAAAATTACCTTGACCATCGTTTTGATACCAAGCGATTTTATTATCTAATGAAGATGCAGATATTATATCATTATCACCATCATTATCAATGTCAATTGCAAAAATTGATGCTGGCACATTAACATCTGTTGAAATAATTAATTGAGGACCAAAGTTACCTTGACCATCAATATTCTCATACCAAGCAATTTTATTGTCAATTGCAGAAGCAGAAATCACATCCATATCACCATCATTATCAATGTCAATTGCAAAAATTGAAGATGCATAATCTGCATTTAAGGAAATTAATTTTATTTTACTAAAACTACCAAAACCATCTAAATTTTCAAACCAAGCAATTTTATCGTCTTGATTAGATGCTGATAAAATATCTAAATCACCATCACCATCAATATCAGCAGAATATACAGAATTTGAACCGTTAGTTTCATTATTGAAATCAATAACAGTATGTGTCTGAAAATTGAATTGTGCATTTATACTAAAACTCATAAAAGTATAAAAGATAAATAAATAATAATTTTTCATTTTAATTTATTTTTTTCGTCGTTATATATGATTGGCAATACGTTACAATAAGAACAGTAATGGTTTAAAATACTCTTACTTTGAGTTGTAAAAGTAGCACAATTTTTTGAATTTTTTCAATTCAAAAATAATATGGCAAAATTTGAAAAATTTTGCGGACTTCGTTTTACAAAACTAACTTTGGTTTAAGCAATTAGCCATTATTGTTTATACTGATTGTTGAACTAAATCCGCCAAAGGCGACCAGCTAACAATCACAAATTTACCTAT
>CAYQTF010000011.1:11623-31816 GCA_964420345.1 uncultured Flavobacteriaceae bacterium | reverse complement strand
CAAGCACATTCAAAATCTTTTATTGGTCCAAAAATACGTTCACAAAACAAACCATTTCTTTCTGGTTTGTGCGTACGATAATTAATAGTTTCTGGTTTTAAAACTTCACCTCTAGAAGCTTTTAAAATCTTTTCTGGTGATGATAAACCAATTGAAATTCTATTAAATTTTTTAACGGTATATTTTTTATTTTGTCTTGCCATTTTTCTAGTGTTCAGTGGTCAGTGGTCAGTGGTCAGTCTGTAAACTGACCACTGAACACTGAGTACTAATTTTTATTCTCGTTTATATCCATTCCGTTTTCATCTTCTAATCTCACGTCTAATGCTAAGCCTTTCAATTCATGCATTAATACATTAAATGATTCTGGTAGTCCTGGTTCAGGCATTGCTTCGCCTTTAACAATAGATTCATATGTTTTTGCTCTACCTAAAACATCATCCGATTTTACGGTTAATATTTCTCTTAATGTAGCAGAAGCGCCATATGCCTCTAAAGCCCAAACTTCCATCTCACCAAAACGTTGTCCACCAAATTGTGCTTTACCACCAAGAGGTTGTTGTGTAATTAATGAGTAAGGACCGATAGAACGAGCGTGCATTTTATCTTCAATCATATGACCTAACTTAATCATATAAATAATACCAACTGTTGCTGGTTGATCAAAACGTTCTCCTGTTCCGCCATCATATAAATAGGTATGACCAAATTCTGGGACATTTGCTTTATTTGTAATTTCGGTAATTTGATCTAAAGTAGCACCATCAAAAATTGGCGTTGCATAAGTTTGACCTAATTCTTGACCTGCCCAACCAAGAACAGTTTCATAAATTTGACCAATATTCATACGTGATGGTACACCTAATGGGTTTAGTACAATATCTACTGGAGTTCCGTCTTCTAAGAAAGGCATATCTTCTGCACGAACAATTCTTGCAACAATACCTTTATTACCATGACGACCCGCCATTTTATCACCAACTTTTAATTTACGTTTTTTAGCAACATAAATTTTCGCTAATTTTAAAATTCCTGGAGGTAATTCATCACCAACAGTAATGGCAAATTTTGCTCTACGTAAAGAACCTTGTAAATCATTCACTTTTATTTTATAATTGTGAACTAAACGATTAACTAAGTTGTTTAATTTTGTATCAGTAGTCCATTTTCCTTTAGTTAAATGTTCAAAATCTTGAACAGTATTTAACATTTTTAAAGTGAATTTTTTTCCTTTAGGAAGAATCTCTTCCCCTAAATCATTGGCAACACCTTGTGAAGTTTTACCATTGATTAAAGAAAATAATTTTTCTACTAATACTTCTCTTAAATCTTCAAACCTTTTATTAAATTTTACTTCTAAGTCCGAAATATCTTGTTTGTCTTGTACTCTTTTTGCTTTGTCTTTAAGTACTCTTTTGAATAATTTCTTATCTACAACTACACCTCTTAATGAAGGTGAAGCTTTTAAAGATGCGTCTTTTACATCACCAGCATTATCACCAAAGATTGCACGTAATAATTTTTCTTCTGGTGTTGGATCAGATTCTCCTTTTGGTGTAATTTTACCAATAAGAATATCACCTGGTTTTACTTCCGCACCAATGCGTATCATTCCGTTTTCGTCAAGATTCTTAGTTGCTTCTTCACTAACATTTGGTATGTCATTTGTTAATTCTTCCGCTCCTAATTTAGTATCTCTAACATCTAACGAATACTCATCTATATGAATAGAAGTAAAAATATCGTTACGAACCACTTTTTCGGAAATTACAATTGCATCCTCAAAGTTATATCCTTTCCATGGCATAAATGCCACTTTCATATTAATACCTAATGCTAATTCACCTTGTTCGGTTGCATAGCCTTGACATAATACTTGACCTTCTTCTACTTTATCGCCTTTTTTAACAATTGGATGTAGGTTAATACAAGTACCTTGATTCGTTTTTCTAAACTTAATTAAGTTATATGTTACTGTATCTTCATCAAAACTTACTACTTTTTCATTTGCAGTACGTTTATATTTAATAGTTATATTATTTGAATCTACATAAGTTACTGTACCAGCACCTTTTGCATTCATTAATATTCTTGAATCTTTTGCAACACGTCTTTCTAAACCTGTACCAACAATTGGTGCTTGTGGTCTCATTAAAGGCACTGCTTGACGCATCATGTTTGATCCCATTAATGCTCTGTTCGCATCATCATGTTCCAAAAATGGAATTAAAGATGCTGAAATAGAAGATATCTGATTTGGAGAAACATCCATATAATTTATTACTGATGGATCTACAACAGGAAAATCTCCTTCTTCACGAGCAACAACTTTTTCTAAAACAATTGCACCATCATCATTTAATTCTAAGTTAGATTGTGCTATTTTTTTACCTTCTTCTTCTTCGGCAGATAAATAAATTGGATCACTCTTTAAATCAACTGTACCATCAGTAACAGTACGATAAGGTGTTTCTAAGAAACCTAAATAATTCACTTTTGCATAAACCGAAAGTGAGGAAATTAAACCAATATTTGGTCCCTCAGGTGTTTCAATTGGGCAAAGTCTGCCGTAATGTGTATAATGAACATCACGAACCTCGAATCCTGCTCTTTCTCTAGATAAACCTCCAGGTCCTAAAGCCGATAAACGACGTTTGTGTGTTATCTCAGCTAATGGATTCGTTTGATCCATAAATTGAGATAATTGGTTTGTACCAAAAAATGAATTAATTACTGAAGATAGTGTCTTTGCATTAATTAAATCGATTGGTGTAAATACTTCATTATCACGAACGTTCATTCTTTCACGAATCGTACGAGCCATTCTTGAAAGTCCAACACCAAATTGAGAAGCTAATTGTTCACCAACTGTTCTAACTCTACGATTAGATAAGTGATCAATATCATCAACTTCCGCTTTAGAGTTAACTAATTGAATTAAGTTTTTGATAATCGTAATGATATCATTCTTAGTCAATACTTTCTGATCGATTGGTTCATCTAAACCTAAACGTTTGTTCATTCTAAAACGCCCAACTTCACCTAGATTGTAACGCTGTTCAGAGAAAAATAATTTATTTATTACTCCTTTTGCAGTTTCAAAATCTGGCGGTTCAGCGTTTCTTAATTGTCTATATATATGTTCTACAGCTTCTTTTTCAGAATTTGTAGGGTCTTTTTGTAATGTGTTATGAATAATTGCATAGTCTTGAGATTCATTATCTTCTTTATGCAATAAAATGGTCTTAGAACCAGATTCTATAATTTCATCTATATGATCTTTTTCTAAGATAGTTTCACGATCTAAAACGATTTCATTACGTTCAATAGAAACTACTTCACCAGTATCTTCATCAACAAAATCTTCGAACCATGTTTTTAATACTCTTGCTGCTAACTTACGACCTAAAACTTTTTTAAGTCCAGATTTAGAAACTCTAATTTCATCAGATAAATCAAACATTTCTAAAATGTCTTTATCTCTTTCGTAACCAATTGCTCTAAATAATGTAGTAACAGGTAGTTTTTTCTTTCTATCGATATACGCATACATTACATGATTGATATCGGTAGCAAATTCAATCCAAGAACCTTTAAAAGGAATTACTCTTGCTGAATATAATTTTGTACCATTTGCATGGAAAGATTGTCCAAAGAAAACACCTGGTGATCTATGTAATTGTGAAACCACAACTCTTTCTGCACCATTAATGATAAAAGTACCACTATGTGTCATGTATGGTATTGTACCTAAATAAACATCTTGAACTATTGTTTCAAAATCTTCATGTTCTGGATCGGTACAATATAATTTTAAACGTGCTTTTAAAGGCACTGAATGTGTCAATCCTCTCTCGATACATTCTTGAATAGAATATCTTGGTGGATCAACGAAGTAATCAATAAATTCTAATACAAAGTTATTACGTGTATCCGTTATCGGAAATATATCGGTAAAAGTTTTGTATAAACCTTCATTTTCTCTTTCGTCTGCTTTTGTCTCTAATTGAAAAAAGTCTTGAAATGATTTTACTTGAATATCTAAGAAATCCGGATATTCCATTATTTTTTTCGCTGATGCGAAATTTAATCTTTCTGTAGTTTGTGTTGTAGCCAAATGAAGAAATTTTTAAATGTGAAAATATTTCGATACTTTAAAACTTAAAATACATAATCAAAAAGTATCTTTTGACTATATACGCAAAATGGTTTAGGTCTTTTCGAGTATTTCGAAAGACCTAAACCTTTATTTTTGTGCCCCAATAATTTAGGTTTGGGACAAAGTAAAAACTTATTTAAGTTCTACTTCTGCTCCTGCTTCTTCTAAAGATTTTTTAAGACCTTCAGCCTCATCTTTAGATACTCCTTCTTTGATTGGTGCTGGTGCGCTATCAACAATTCCTTTAGCTTCTTTTAAACCTAAACCAGTTAATTCTTTAACTAATTTTACAACTGCTAATTTAGAACCACCTGCTGCTTTTAAGATTACATCAAATTCAGTTTGCTCTTCAGCAGCACCTGCATCTCCACCTGCTGCTGGACCTGCTACTACTGCAGCTGCTGCTGGTTCGATACCGTACTCATCTTTTAATATGTTTGCTAATTCGTTAACATCTTTTACTGATAAGTTAACTAATTGTTCTGCGAAATCTTTTAATTCTGCCATTTTAATTAAATTTTAAATTTTTATTATTTAGTTTATTGTGTGTTTATTATTTTTCAGATAAAGTTTTTAAGATACCTGATAATTTAGAACCTCCTGATTGTAATGCTGCAATAACATTCTTAGCAGGCGATTGTAATAAGGTAATGATATCTCCGATAACTTCTTCTTTAGATTTAATGCTTACTAAAGCGTCTAATTGATCATCGCCAATATAAACTGCTTCTTCCACATATGCACCTTTAAGAACAGGTTTGTCAGATTTTTTTCTAAATTCTTTAATTACTTTTGCAGGTGCATTACCTGTTTCGGAAATCAAAATAGAAGTATTACCTTTTAAAGTACTTGGTAAATCACCAAAGTCTTTATCTGCTTTTTCCATTGCTTTTGCAAGCAACGTATTTTTAACAACTGCTAATTTCACATTAGCTTTAAAACAAGCTCTTCTTAAGTTAGATGTTGATAGTGCATCTAATCCTGAGATATCTGCTAAATAGATGATACTATTTTCAGTTAAAGTGCCTGTTAAATTTTCTATTACTGCTGATTTTTCTTCTCTAGTCATAATGTATATATTTAACTTTCGATTAAACTGATTTAGATTCAATCTGTATGCTAGGACTCATAGTACTTGACATAAAAATGCTCTTTACATAAATTCCTTTAGCTGCTGTTGGTTTAAGTTTGTAAACTGTTTCTAATAATTCATTTGCATTTTCTTCAATTTTTTGAGCATCGAAAGATGCTTTACCAATTGCTGCATGAACTATTCCTGTTTTATCAACTTTAAAGTCAATTTTACCAGCTTTAACTGCTGCTACTGCTTTAGCGACATCCATTGTTACTGTACCTGTTTTTGGGTTAGGCATTAAACCTCTTGGTCCTAATATACGACCTAAAGGACCTAATTTACCCATAACACTTGGCATAGTTACAATTACGTCAACATCTGTCCATCCTCCTTTAATTTTTTGAAGGTATTCGTCTAATCCAACATAATCTGCACCTGCTGCTTTAGCGTCTGCTTCTTTATCTGGAGTTACTAATGCTAAAACTTTAACATCTTTACCTGTTCCGTGTGGTAGTGTTACTACACCACGAACCATTTGATCTGCTTTACGAGGATCAACTCCTAAACGTATTGCTAAATCAATAGATGCGTCAAATTTCATATTAGAAATTTCTTTTATTAGTGCAGAAGCTTCGCTTAAAGTATATACTTTATTGCTGTCAACTTTTGCTCTAGATTCTTTTTGATTTTTTGTTGCTTTTGCCATATCGATTATTTAACTGGAGCTTCTCCTTTAACTGTTAAACCCATTGAACGAGCTGTACCTGCAATCATAAGCATAGCAGATTCAACTTTAAATGCGTTTAAATCAACCATTTTGTCTTCTGCTATTTTTCTTATTTGATCCCAAGTAACACTTGCTACCTTATTACGATTCGGTTCTCCTGAACCTTTTTTTATCTTTGCTGCTTCAAGTAATTGAACTGCTGCAGGTGGCGTTTTTACGACAAAATCGAATGATTTGTCCATATAAACGGTAATTGCAACAGGTAATACTTTACCTTGTTTATCTTGTGTTCTAGCATTAAATTGCTTACAGAACTCCATGATATTAACACCAGCAGCACCAAGAGCAGGACCAACAGGTGGCGAAGGATTTGCTGCGCCTCCACGAACTTGTAATTTTACAACCTTACTAACTTCTTTTGCCATTATTTATAGTTTAAATTTGATTTTTTCTTCAATGGAAGCGAAGAAATCATCTAATCATGTAACATTTATGATACTTTATTAACTTGCATATAACTTAATTCTAACGGTGTTCTTCTTCCAAAGATTTTTACCATTACTTCAAGTTTGCGTTTTTCTTCATTAATTTTTTCGATAATACCATCAAATCCGTTAAATGGTCCATCTATAACTTTTACAGTTTCTCCTATTATATAAGGTATAACTACATTTTCATTCTGAATTGCTAATTCATCAACTTTACCTAACATTCTATTTACTTCTGCTTTTCTTAATGGTACAGGATCTCCACCTTTTACTTCACCTAAAAACCCGATTACACCAGTAACCGATTTAATAACATGAGGTACTTCACCACTAAGGTTTGCTTTTACCATAATATATCCAGGGAAATATGGTTTTTCAATATTATATTTTTTCCCTTTACGTATTTGAATTACTTTTTGTGTTGGAACTAAAATTTCTTCTACAAAATCTGACAATCCTAAACGTGTAATTTCATTTTCGATATAAGATTTAACTTTGTTTTCTTTACCACCGATTGCTCTTACTACGTACCAATTTTTTACTGACTCAGCCATAGCGGTTTTTAATTTATAAATTTATAAAACCCATCTAACAGAGTTTGAAAAAATTTATCGGTTACAAATATTGCTAAAGAAAAAATTATAGTAAAAACAACTACTAATATAGTTGATTTTTGTGCTTCATTTAAAGATATCCAAGTAACTTCATTATTTAATTCCTTAAATGATTCTTTTATATAATTTACAATTCCCATAATTATTATTCTTTTAATATTAAATATTCTTACAGAATACTTTACTTTTTTTAAAGCACGGGCGGAGAGACTCGAACTCCCGACACCTGGTGTTGGAGACCAGTGCTCTACCAACTGAGCTACGCCCGTATTTTTATAAATCAAGGCATCACGCTTTTTAGCGTGACACCTTTATTATTTTTACAAGCGTACTTTAAAATACTAAACTATTTCAGTAACTTGACCTGCACCTACAGTTCTACCACCTTCACGGATAGCAAAACGTAAGCCTACGTTCATTGCAATAGCTTGGTGTAGTTCAACATCGATAGTTAAGTTGTCACCTGGCATTACCATTTCTACACCTGCTGGTAAAGAAATTGTACCTGTAACATCTGTCGTACGAACGTAAAATTGGGGTCTATAGTTATTATGAAATGGCGTATGACGTCCACCTTCTTCTTTTTTAAGGATATAAACCTCTGCTTTAAATTTAGCGTGAGGAGTTACAGAACCTGGTTTACAGATTACCATACCTCTTTTAATATCTTCTTTCGCAATACCTCTTAATAAGATACCAACATTATCTCCTGCTTCACCTCTATCTAATATCTTACGAAACATCTCAACTCCTGTTACTGTAGAAGCTAATTTTTCTGCACCCATACCAATAATATCAACAGCATCACCAGTATTAGCTACACCAGTCTCGATACGACCAGTTGCTACAGTACCACGACCTGTAATTGAGAATACATCCTCAATTGGCATTAAGAAATCTTTATCAACTTCTCTTGTTGGTAATTCAATCCAAGAATCAACAGCATCCATTAAATCTAAAATAGATTGTGTCCATTTAGGGTCATCATTTAAACCTCCTAAAGCAGAACCTGCAATCACTGGAGTATTATCACCATCATATTCATAGAAATCTAATAATTCTCTGATTTCCATTTCTACTAATTCTAATAATTCCTCATCATCAACCATATCCACTTTATTCATGAATACAACCATTCTAGGAATACCTACTTGACGACCTAACAAAATATGCTCTCTAGTTTGAGGCATTGGTCCATCAGTTGCAGCTACTACTAAAATAGCACCATCCATTTGAGCAGCACCAGTAACCATATTCTTTACGTAATCCGCGTGACCTGGACAGTCAACGTGAGCGTAATGACGATTTGCAGTTGCATATTCAACGTGTGATGTATTAATAGTAATACCTCTTTCTTTTTCTTCAGGAGCGTTATCGATTTGATCGAAGTCCTTTACTTCACAAAAACCAGCTTTAGCTAAAACCGTAGTGATAGCAGCAGTTAAAGTTGTTTTACCGTGATCTACGTGACCAATCGTACCTATGTTTAAGTGAGGTTTCGATCTGTCAAAATGTTCTTTTGCCATAATTATTAATTTTTAATCTAGTTATATTTATTATTGTTTGTGTTCTAATTTATCCCTTTGAAAACTAAGAGCCAATGACGGGAATTGAACCCGTGACCTCTTCCTTACCAAGGAAACGCTCTACCACTGAGCCACATCGGCTTATTGATAAATCACTAAAGTGAGAAACAAGACATCTTTACGATGTAATATTTTCACTTTTGAGCGAGAAATCACGCTCAAAAGCGTGACGACACTCAACTCTGAGCGAGAGACCGGGCTCGAACCGGCGACAGTCAGCTTGGAAGGCTGAAGCTCTACCAACTGAGCTACTCTCGCATTATAATTTTTTCAATCCTTGGTTTAGATAATATGTGGGGAGAGAAGGATTCGAACCTTCGAAGGCGTAGCCAACGGAGTTACAGTCCGTCCTCGTTGACCGCTTGAGTATCTCCCCAATATTTTATTATTCAAAGAACTTAATAATGCTTCAAACTTATAATGTTTTCTGCAAAATTTAATGAGCCAATGGAGGGACTCGAACCCACGACCTGCTGATTACAAATCAGCTGCTCTAGCCAGCTGAGCTACATCGGCTTTTTCTATTCTTTTAATCAAAAAAATAGACCGCTATTTCTAACGGTCTGCAAATGTAAGATGTTTTTAGTTTCTACAAAACTTTTTTTACTTTTTTTTCTATTTATTTTAATATTTATTTTTTAATGATTTCTTTGCTTCTCTTTTAACTTACGTAAACTTCTTTTTAACGTATCTATTGATGCAGAAACTCCTTCTTCAAAAGTCTTTGTTGTCTTTTTTACTATAATATTATCACCTGGTACATTTATTTTTACTTCTACGGTTTTATTTTCTTTATCACTTGTTTGTTGCACTTTTAAAAACACCTCGGCATCTACAATTTTATCATAAAATTTATTTAATACGTTTATTTTTTCTTCAATATAGATTTTTAAATCTTTATCCATATTAAAATTAACTGATTGTATAGAAATTTTCATATATAAATTATTTATTTTTTGCTCCTTGGATGAGCTTGATTATACATTTGTTTTATCTTTTTTAAACTGCTATTTGTATATACTTGTGTAGATGCTAGACTTGCATGACCCAAAAGTTCTTTAACAGCATTTAAATCTGCCCCTTCGTTTAATAAATGTGTCGCAAATGCATGACGCAATACATGAGGACTTTTTTTTACCTTAGAAGACACAGTACTAAAGTAGTTATTTATTACACGATACACAAGCGTTCCGTAGAGTTTTTTTTCTTTCTCCGTAATAAACAGATAATCATTTTGTTGCGAAAATTCTTTACGGATTTTTATATACTTTCTTATAGGATTTTGCACTGATTTGAGCAAAGGAATATACCTTTCTTTATCTCTTTTACCTAAAACTTTAATATTTTCTTGCTCTAAATCAACATCTTTAATTTTTAAAGTTATTAATTCATTACGCCTCATACCTGTGGAATATAATAATTCTACTATTAGCTTATTTCTTAAAGTTAAGAAATCATTCTTTTCATTTACTGTATTAAGTACCTCGTTAATTTCTTTTATATTAAAAGGTACGTTTACTCTTTTAGGCACTTTTAATGCTTTATGTTTTTGTAATGGATTCTCTTTTATTTGTTTTATTTTAATTAAAAATTTATAAAACGTCTTTAGAGAACTAATTTTTCGATTTACTGTTTTATTTGTGCAGTCATTATTTATCAAAAAAACTAACCAAGTTCTTATTTGATTATAATGTATATCTTTTACTGTATTTTGATCAAATTCATTTTTAATGAAATTTGAAAATGATTCAATATCTGATTTATAAGCAGTAATTGTATGTTTAGAATATTTTTTTTCTAATAAAAGATATTCTAAAAAAGATGGAATTAGTTGCATGTAAAATCTATTCCAACAAATTTAAACTATAAAAACAATAATCCCGCTAAAAAGCGGGATTATTTATATGGATTAACTTTCTTCTGCAGTTCTCTTACCTTGAACATACACAGCTTTAATCATTTGCTGACGTTTCCTTACTGAAGGTTTTAGAAATTGCTTGCGATCTCTTAATTGCTTCATTGTCTTGGTTCTTTGGAATTTTCTTTTAAAACGCTTTAACGCTCTATCGATATTCTCTCCGTCTTTTACTGGAATTATTAACATCTGTTAGCACCTCCTTTCATATGTATCATTTTAATTGTTATTAATATATAGGATTGCAAAAATAATCTTTTTTTTGAAATCTGTTGATTTTTTCTTAATTATATTTAAACCCGTTTTTATTCTACTTTAACGATTTCAAATTCTTTATACTTTACTATAAATATATGATTGTTAACTGGACTAGAAAACATCGACGTTTTGTAATTAAAATCGGATGAAAGGCCTTTTGTTTTCCCTTTTTGAAAAGCATCATTAATGTTTTGATACGTTGCAATTCTTAATAGTGCATCATAAACGGTATCATAACCTTTGAAAGAAAAACTAGATGGCTGATTACCGTATTTTAATTTATAATTCTCTTTAAAAATCAACACTTTATTATTGTTTTTTTCTATAAATTCATTTGTTGGATAATGAAAGTTTAATCTATTTAAAAATGAATTTTTAATGTTTTTAAAGTTTTTACCTTTATTTAACCCAAATAAAGTAATTTTAAACTTCTCTGAAAAAACGCCCAAATTATCTACTGTTATTGAAGTTGTTGTTTTATCATTAGAAGCTAATATTACCCAATTCTCTTTTTTATTGCTTATGTTTTCAATAAATTTTTCTCTTTTAATATAACCATCTTTTACATTTAAAATCGTTACCTTACGAATAGAATCATGTAGTTTTAATTCAGTAACTAATTGTGCTACTTTAAACTTAGATTCTTTTTCTTCATCGGTTATTATAATTATATTTTGATTGGTATAACTGTCTTTAATAAAATGCAACATTCTGTTTTTTAATTGTTTTTTAGTTGCTATATTTTGAATTATATTTTTAGATCTTAAAGCGCTATGGTCATTATTTGAAACTGGAGAAATAATTGGCACTTGGGTATCTCTAAACATTTTTGAAATTTGTTCTATGTTACTATAATGTAAAGGACCAATAATTACATTGGTTGTTGAGAAATTTCCCGTATTAATAATGTTAGAAACAACCGTCTTATCTCCTTTGGTATCGAATACATTTAGCTTTATAGATAGGCCTTGTTTTTTTAAATCGTCCATTGCTAATAAAGATCCTAAATAGAAATCGGTTATTCTGTTTACATTTTTATCTTCTTTAAAAGTTGTATTGTTTTTTTCTTTTGCTTTAAAAGGCAACATTAATGCAACTTCAATTGTTTTACCTGTAAAGTTATTATCTAAATTTAGTAGGTTTTCAATTATAATTCTACTTGGTATTTTTATTAGCATACCTTCTTTTAAACCATCTTTTAATTCTGGGTTTATTGTAATTAATTCTTCTTCAGAAATATTGTATAATTTGGCTAAACCATACAGTGTTTCTTGAACCACTACTGTATGTATTTTAAATTTTGGTTTCCCGAAAATAATGTCATTTGCAATGTTAGGTATTTTAATTAGCATACCTTCTTTTAATCCATTGATTAGTTCAGGATTTAAGGCAATTAACTCTTCTTTTGTAACGTGATACAATCTTGTTAATTTAAAAAATGTTTCTTGTGATTGTACAGTATGCAGTTTTTGTGTTGTACTAATTTCGTTAGAAACACCATCTATCTCCTTAATAATATATGCTAAATTCGGAAGTAATATTTCATCATATTCATTTAGGGTTTTATTTTTTAAATATGGGTTTATTTTTTCTAGTTCAATTACTGAAATATGATGGTTTCTCGCTAAGGAGTATTTAGTATCATCTGCTTTTACTATATAAGTTAAAAATTCGTTTTGAGTTTCTGAAATAGTAACTTCTTCTGTTATTTTAGAGAAAGTATTTACTTTATTAGTTGGGAATTTTAATAATTGATTTATAGAAATTTTACTTCTCTTCTTTAAATTATTTAATCTTAAAACTTTCTTTTTCTTAACTTTATACTTTCTTGCTAAAGAATAAATAGTTTCACCAAATTTAACTCTATGATACAAAATACCATCTTTTATAGAATCTTTATAAGAAAACCTTTCCACTTTAATCTTTTTAACTAAAGGTGTGATTGATTTATAATTTTTATTAGGTATGATTATTACTTCGTCTATATCAATTCCGTTTTTAGCATCTGGGTTTAATTTTAATAAATCATAAGGTGTAATACCCAACTTTTTAGCAATGCTTGTTATTGTTTCGTTATCGGTTACTCTATAAGTAGCGTATTTTTTTTCTTGCGAAAAAATTGATACTCCTATTAATAAAGCAATTATTATAATTATGTTTTTCATTATATATATTATATATGAGTTTTTAAAACTCAAAAGTATTCAAAATTACTATTTTAAACAAAACCGTTTAGTATTTGTAGTAACTTATTTAGTATTCGTTATTATTATTCCCATTCAATAGTTGCAGGTGGTTTTGAACTTATGTCGTAAACAACTCTATTTACACCTTTTACATTATTTATTATTTTATTACTTATTTCTTGTAAAAACTTATAGGGTAAATCTACCCAATCAGCTGTCATACCATCGGTTGAAGAAACTGCTCTTAGTGCAACCACTTTTTCATACGTTCGCTCATCACCCATTACACCAACCGAATTTACTGGTAACAACATTGCTCCTGCTTGCCAGACTTTATCGTATAAATTCCATTTTCTTAATCCGTTAATAAATATGGCATCTACATTTTGTAATATTTCTACTTTTTCTTTGGTAATATCGCCTAAAATTCTGATTCCCAAACCTGGTCCAGGAAATGGATGTCTGCCTAACAAAGTAGCATCTATCCCTAAAGATTTACCAACTCTACGAACCTCATCTTTAAAAATCATTCTAAGAGGTTCTACAATTTTCAGTTTCATATAATCGGGTAAACCGCCAACATTATGATGCGATTTTATGGTTGCACTTGGTCCGCCAGTTACCGAAACCGATTCGATTACATCAGGATAAATAGTACCTTGGGCCAACCATTTTACTTCTTTTATTTTATTTGCTTCGTCATCAAAAACTTCAATAAACGCATTACCAATTGCTTTTCGTTTTAGTTCTGGATCAGAAATACCTTTTAATGCAGACAAAAAACGTGCCGAAGCATCTACACCTTTAACGTTTAAACCCATATTTTCGTATTGCGACAAAACACTTTTAAATTCGTCTTTACGTAGTAAACCGTTATCTACAAAAATACAAAACAGATTTTTACCAATTGCTTTATCTAATAAAACTGCGGCAACTGTAGAATCTACGCCTCCAGAAAGCCCTAAAACCACTTTGTCATTACCAACTTGTTCTTTTATTTTATTTACCGTTGTTTCAACAAAAGCATCAGGAGTCCAAGTTTGATCTAATTTTGCAATATGTACTAAAAAATTTTCTAATAATAATTTTCCGTCTGTGGAATGGTAAACTTCTGGATGAAACTGAATTGCATAAGTATCTTCTTTATCAAATTTAAACGCAGCATTTTCAACATCGTTTGTGCTTGCAATTTTTTGTGTGTTTTTTGGCAAACTAATAATGGTATCGGAATGGCTCATCCAAACTTGAGAGTTAGTTTTTATTCCTTTAAAAAGGGAATTATTTTCTTCTACATACGATAAATTTGCTCTACCATATTCTCTAGTATTAGAATTACCTACTTTTCCGCCGAAAAAATTTGCTAAATATTGCGCGCCATAACAAATTGCTAATAATGGTTTTTTTTCTTTAATTTCGGATAAATCTACATGTAAAACATCTTTTCCTGTTACCGAGCATGGACTTCCTGAAAGAATAACTGCTTTATAATCAGCAACATCATAATTCTTGCTGTTATACGGAAAAATTTCGCTGTAAATATTTAACTCTCTAACTCTACGAGCAATAAGTTGTGTGAACTGAGAACCAAAATCTAAAATTAGGACTTTTTCTTGCATTTGCAAAAATAGTTTTTATTCGTGAGACTCTAAAAAATTATTTTCAATTTTTTAGTTAGTCATGCCTTTGGCTTGATAAATCGAACTAATCCCGCTTTTTCAGCGGGATATTGGTTTAATACCTCGGTCCTTGGGTTGATTCTTATTATTGGGTTCAGGGCTTGCCTTGAGGTTTAATACCTTTTATTTTATTAATGTTGAATTTTGAATGTCGAATTTTTAATTAAAATTTTTATCTTAGCAAAATCTAAAAAAATACTTTTCAATATGCAAGAAGCAATAGAATTACTTAAAGAACCACTTTTTACAAACGACACTATAGTTTTCGGACTTTTAATGCTGTGTTTAGGTATAATATTTTTCACTTCGTCTAAAAAAACTGGCGGTTGGTTTAAATTTTATAAAATAGTTCCTGCTCTTTTTATGGCGTATATGTTGCCCGCAGTCTTAACAACCTTAGGTTTAATTGCTCCAGAATGGGAAACTCAAAACGCAACTACTGGCGAAATTATTTCGCACAGTTCAAGTTTATATTATGTAGCAAGTCGCTATTTATTACCAGCAGCTTTGGTGTTAATGACCTTAAGTTTAGATTTAAAAGCCGTTTTTAATTTAGGACCAAAAGCATTAATTATGTTTTTAACAGGTACAATTGGTATTATAATTGGTGGACCAATTGCTATTTTATTAATATCATTTTTCTCACCAGAAACTGTTGGCGGTGCTGGACCAGATGCAGTATGGCGTGGTTTGTCAACACTTGCAGGTTCTTGGATTGGCGGTGGTGCAAATCAAACTGCCATGTTAGAGGTTTATGGTTACAATCAAAAATTATATGGCGGTATGGTATTTGTCGATATTGTTGTAGCAAATATTTGGATGGCTTTAATATTAATTGGTATCGGAAAAACAGAAAAAATAGACAAATGGTTAAAAGCAGACACATCAGCTATTGAAGCATTAAAAGAAAAAATTTCAAAACTTAGTGCTAAGTCTGAAAGAAATCCTACTTTAACCGATTATATGATAATTGGTGCAATTGCTTTTGTTACTGTCAGTACAGCTCATTTATTATCTGGAATATTAGCACCTTTCTTTAAAACATATATAGGGAATTTAGAAAACACAACCTTAAAAAGTTCTTTAACCTTTTTAAGTTCTTCTTTCTTTTGGATGATTAGCATTGCCACTATAATTGCTATTATTTTATCATTTACCAAAGCAAAAAATTACGAAGGTGCTGGAGCAAGTAAAATTGGTAGTGTGTTTATCTACATTTTAGTTGCAAGTATTGGTATGAAAATGGATTTAACAATGATTTTTGACAATCTTGGTCTAGTTGCCATTGGTGTTGTTTGGATGACTATTCATGCAGTATTATTAATTGTAGTAGCTAAATTAATAAGAGCGCCATATTTCTTTTTAGCAGTTGGTTCTCAGGCAAATGTTGGCGGCGCTGCTTCCGCCCCTATTGTTGCAGCTGCTTTTCATCCGTCTTTAGCAACAGTTGGTGTTTTATTAGCCGTTGTTGGTTATGCAGTTGGTACACTTGGTGCAATTGTTTGTGCGGAGTTGATGCGTATTGTTAGTGTTGCTGGGTAGAAATCTATTTTTGAATTTAGTCAGGGTTTCACTTGGAGTGAAACCCTGACTGTTTACTTGATTTTCAAACCTAAAGACTCACCTTTCAAAAGCATATAATCATAACATTCTTGGTAATCATTTTTAATTTTACCATCTAAAATTGCTTCTTTTATAGCATCTTTTATTGTACCTATTTCACGACAAGGTTTTAAATTGAAGGTTTTCATAATTAACTCACCAGAAATTGGTGGTTGAAAATTACGAACTTGGTCACGTTCTTCTACTTCTTTAATTTTTTGACGAACAATTTTAAAATTGCTCATATACTTTTTAAATTTTTTAGGGTTTTTGGTCGTGATATCTGCTTCGCAGTGTGTCATTAAATCATCTATTAAATCGCCTGCGTCAAAAATTAATCTTCTTATTGCTGAATCTGTAACGTCTTCTGCTAAAATGATTGGTCTTGAACTTAAAAATACCAATTTTTGAACATATTTCATTTTATCATTTAATGGCATTTTTAATCGCTTAAAAATGTGATATACCATTTTAGAACCTTCAAATTCATGTGCATGAAATGTCCAACCTTGTTTTTTTTCAAAACGTTTTGTTGGTGCTTTGCCAATATCGTGCAATAATGCTGTCCAGCGTAACCAAAGGTTATCTGTCATTTCGGCGATATTATCGACTACTTCTAAAGTGTGATAAAAATTATCTTTATGACCTTGACCGTCTTTATATTCGACTCCTTGTAAATTAGTTAATTCTGGTAGAATTCGTTTTAACAAACCTGTTTTAAATAATATATATAAACCTTTGGAAGGTTTTTCACTTAAAAGTATTTTATTTAATTCTACAACAATTCTTTCTTTAGTGATGATTTCAATTCTAGAAGCATTTTTTGTTATGGAGTTTATCGATTCCTCTACAATTTCAAAATTTAATTGTGACGCAAATCGAACTGCACGCATCATACGTAGCGGATCATCAGAATAGGTTATATCTGGATCTAATGGTGTTTTAATTATTTTGTTTTTTAAATCTTCAATTCCGTTAAACGGATCTAATAATTCGCCATAATTATTCTCATTTAAACTTATTGCTAAAGCATTTATAGTAAAATCTCTTCGGTTTTGATCGTCTTGTAAAGTACCCGATGCTACTTTTGGGTTTCTACTATTTTCTGTATATGATTCTTTTCTTGCGCCGACAAATTCGATTTCTATATCTTCATATTTCAACATTGCTGTGCCATATGTTTTAAAAACCTGTACTTTAGGTTTGGTTGGTAAAAGTGATGCTACTTTTTTGGCTAGTTCAATACCACTACCAACTGAAACAATATCTATATCTTTTGCTTTACCTCTTTTCAAAATATAATCACGCACAAAACCACCAATTACGTAGGATTCTAATTTAGTTTCTGTTACTGCTTTTTTGATGTATTCAAAAATTGGGTGGCTTAGGGCTTTTATGTAGTTTGTTTCTTGCAACTTCTTTTTAACCACAAAAGGCACAAAAGGTCACATAAGTTTTATTGCTTATAAACTATATCTCTTTTGTATTCTTTTGTGCCTTTTGTGGTTATCTTTTAGAGACACAAAAAATATTACTTTCTTAAAAATTCAATTTTACCTTTTACAAATTTTATTATTGTGGATGGTTTATTGTTTTTATTTTCTAATGGCAAATTAACAACATAATCTACTTTTGATAAAATACTTTCATCAATATCTTTAAAATTTATTGGTGCTGGTTTATTTGAAATATTTGCCGAAGTAGAAACTATTGGTTTTCCGAATTTTTTGATTAGCTCATGACAAAAACCTTTAGAAACAATCCTTATTGCGATTGTATTATCTTTTGCAATTACATTTTTAGCTAAATTTATGGGATTGTTATAAATTACAGTTGTTGGTGTTTGATTGTTTTTCAGGTAATTTAAAATCTCTTTTGGAATATCTTGTACATGTTTGCTAAGCATATCTATAGACGAAACCAAAACAATTAAACTTTTACTTTCTTCTCTTTGCTTTATTTTGTAAATTTTTTTTACAGCCTTATTACTTATTGCATCGCAACCAATACCATATATAGTATCTGTTGGATAAATAATAATCTCTTCTTTTTCTAAAGAATCAATAGCAAAATGCAGTTCACTACTCAAATTGTTTATTTTTTTATTTTTACAACTGTTGCGTATTGTGGATATTTAATATCTGTGGCTAAAAATAATAATGGAATATTATATAAAATTGGTTTTAATGATTTACTACCATTTATACCTTTATGTTCCATAATTTCAAATCCTAAATTTTGATACATATTTTTAATACTTTTTCCAGTAAAAAATCGAAGGTGCGTTTTATCTAAAACGCCAAAACTTTGGTATTCAAATTCTTTTTTAAATATTAATTTAATAAATACATTGTGATATCTAATATTAGGTATAGAACTTATAATTACGCCATTTGGTGCTAATTTAGATTTAATTTTCTCTAAAACCATATATGGATCAACCAAATGTTCCAATACATCATTAAAATAAATAGCTTCAAAATAATTATCTGGCAGAT
This sequence comes from uncultured Flavobacteriaceae bacterium, assembly GCA_964420345.1. Lineage (GTDB taxonomy): Bacteria > Bacteroidota > Bacteroidia > Flavobacteriales > Flavobacteriaceae > S010-17. The sequence continues at coordinate 13,032 of CAYQTF010000011.1, read as the reverse complement.
TATCTATTTGCTCTTCGCATGGACCAGTTAATACTTTATGCAGTGTTTTCCTAGCGATTTCGGCTTCTTTTGGCATTAATTCAATTCCCCAAACTTCGGCATTACTTCTTTTAATAATTGAATTTAAAAAAACCCCATTACCGCAACCTACATCTAAGATTTTAGTTGCGTTTTTTGGTAGGAATACTAACATTTCTTCTCTGTCATCATTATAATAACCATCTGGTTTATTTTCGTAATCCATATCTATTTTGAATTTAATATTTCTTGGCACAAATGTATTGTTTTTTTAGGTTAACTATTAGAAATATACCTTAATAGATTATCAATACATTACAAACTTAAATTAAATCATCTTATTTGTTATTTATTTCTTTAAATTTGGAACTTTTAAAAGTAATCACTTTGGACATTTCAATTATTTCAATTAATTATAATAATTACAATTTAACATTAAATTTTGTTAAATCACTTATAAAACACACATCCCGTAACATTAGTTATGAAATTATTATAGTTGATAATTGCTCAAAACAACAAGATTATAATTTCTTGAAAAACGGTTTAAGAGAATACGAAAAAACGACAAAATTAGTAAGGAGTAATATTAATACTGGTTTTGGCGGTGGTAATATGTATGGCACACAATTTGCCAAAGGAAAATATTTAGCTTTTATAAATAATGACGTTATTTTCAAGGAAGACTGCTTAACTTCATTATTAAAATATATGATTAAAAATCCTGACACTGGTGTTTCATCACCACAACAATTAAACAGAGAAAACAAACCTGTTTTTTGTTTTGATTATTATCACGGTATTCGAAAAGAATTATTTGGTAGATGGTTTATTGAATTTACATCGAAAAAAGTAAAAAGAGAAAAAAAAATTTACAAAAAAACAATAACTGTAGATGTTCTTCAAGGTTGTTTTATGTTTTTTGACACACGAAAATTTTCAGAAATAGGCGGTTTTGATACTAATTTATTTCTGTATTTTGAAGAAATGGATATATGCTTTAGATTAGACAAAAAAGGTTACAAAAGTGCTCTAATTCCTGAAACTGTATTTATTCATTTACATGGTGAAAGTACTGCTAAAAATTATTTAATAAAAAAAGAACTAAAATTATCACAGTTATACATTGCTAGAAAAAACCATAGTTATTACAAATTTTCAATAATTAGGTTAATAGTATTGATTAAAATTTTCTTAAAAAGTATTTTCAAACCAAAATACTGGCAATTATTTTTTACTGTTTTGAAAGGTAACTTTCTCGAAAATTCTTTGAAACAAAAACAAAAAATGGTTTTTAATCAAGATTAATTTAGGCAGAGTATAGTTATAAATACGGTTCTATCTTCTTTTAGATACTTCCTTTTTTAACCAAAAGTACTTGATAAGCATTT
>CAYQTF010000011.1:9988-11523 GCA_964420345.1 uncultured Flavobacteriaceae bacterium | reverse complement strand
ATTTCTTTTTGTGAACCTTTAACGGATTCTTCACTTATATCGACTGAATACATTTTCGCATTATTTTCATGTGCCCATTTACCAAATACAATTGTAGCTGCGCCATCGCCTTTAGTATTCATTAAACCATCTCTAGAAGTACCAGTTTCTACAATTATTTTAACCTTTCTTTCATTTAAAAGTTTTAATACTTTTAAAAAAGTCACTCTACGTCTTCTGAAATTATATTTAAAAGGCATAAAAGGATATAATGATTTATGCTTAATGAATTTAATAATAAATGGCGTTAATATTAAAATTAATATAAATGTAATAATTATTTTTACTAACATATTGATTTTTTTTCGATTGGTTAATTTATAACAAATTTAAACTTTATTTACTAAATTTAAAAATTATTATTTAATAATTCTCTATATACTTTAACATAAGAATTCGCTGCATTATCCCAATTAAAAGAAGTGGCTCTTTTTATGGCATTGGTTGTATATAGTTCTTTTTGAGATTCAAACATATGCATTCCTTTTTCAAATACATTTGCCATATACTCTGCATCAAAATTATTCCAATAAAAAGCTTGATCGCCACATATTTCTGGCAAAGATGTTTTGTTTGAACAAAATACTGGTTTGCCAAATCGCATAGCTTCAATTGGCGGTATTCCAAAACCTTCTCTTAAAGATGGAAAAACAAAAGCTAAACAATTCTTAAGGTAATAATGTTTTTCTAATTCAGATATTTTTCCTGTAAGAAAAACCCTGTTTTCAAGTTTATAATTACTTATTTGCGATTTAATTTTATCTGCATAAGTAGTATTGTTTTTTCCAGAAATAATTAAATTTAATTCTGGTAAATACTGAAGCATCTCAACTAAAGTATGAAAATTTTTGCGCTCACTAAATTCTCCTACAGAAAATAAATATGGTTTTTTAGATACAAATTTAGGCTTGTAATTTTCAGGCAGATTTATATTAGTTATTGTGTTACCATTATAAATAACAAACTCAGGTATATTAGGTACATCAAAATGTTGATGCGTAGATTCTTTCGCAAAATTGGAAATGTAAACTATTGCGTTACACCTGTTTAACTTTTCTTTAAATTGAACATTTCTAATATGATTCATATCATTAGAAACCTCATCAATAAAATTAACATCATGTATGGTTAACAAATACGGAATATTATGATGTGGTTCAACTTTAATATTTTGATTTAAACTATGCCATAAATTATATTTTTTACGTATTCTAAATGAGTCATATCTTCGTAGCGAGTAATATTTTTTATAATCAAAATAATTTCCAAACTCATTTTTTAAAACATTCAAATCTTTTGCATGTAGCGTAATTTTAAAATCGTCTATATTGGCATTATAAAGTCCTTTAATTAAATGGTGATTAAATTGTCCGAATCCGAAATTTAAATTTTTAATATTATGTGATTCTAAAAAAACTTGATTCATTTTATTTTTTTGAGCAAGTTAAATAAAATAACTAATTTTATTCTAAATATTTTATAAAAAAACCAATTAT
>CAYQTF010000011.1:5233-9888 GCA_964420345.1 uncultured Flavobacteriaceae bacterium | reverse complement strand
TTCTTATTACTTATCTAATTAATATTGAAAATACTACATTTGCCATCTCTTTAAAAGTAGCTTAGTCTAAAAATGAATTCTAAAATATCTCATACATTTAAAAATCAAAAAAAGCAGTTAAATTCTATTATAGAAAATTTTGATAATTCAGGTGAAATTTTTGGTGATCCAAACAGGAATATTATTAAATTATTTGAATTAAACAATCAAATTATTAATATAAAATCGTTCAAAAAACCGAACTTATTAAACAAGATTATTTATCGGTTTTTTAGAAAGTCAAAAGCACAACGATCCTTTGAATATGCAAATAAATTAACAAAACTAAATATTGGCACACCACAACCAATAGCGTATTTTGAAAAAAAATCATTATTTTTTTTAAAAGAAAGTTATTACATAAGCGAACATTTAGATTGTGATTTAACTTATAGAGAATTAGTCGAAAACTCTAATTATCCAAATCATGAAGATATTTTAAGACAATTTACTCGGTTTACTTATAAACTACATGAAAATAATATTTGTTTTTTAGATCATTCGCCTGGCAACACTTTAATTAAAAAAAATGGTGAAAATTATAACTTTTACTTAGTTGACTTAAATAGAATGCATTTTAAAACACTTTCTTTTAAAGAGCGAATGGTGAATTTTTCTAGATTAACACCTAAAAAAGAAATGGTTGCTATTATGAGTGATGAATATGCTAAACTTATAAATGAAAATTATACTAAAGTTTATACCACAATGTGGCATTTAACTGTAAGATTTCAAGAAAAATACTTTCGAAAAAAACGATTAAAACAGAAATATTTAGGTGGGAAATAATTACTCTTTAACATATAACTTCTTTAACTCCACGTATCTTTGTTTTACACCATAAGAACTTAGTTTACATATTGTCATTCCGTTTTTACCATCTAAAAACCCTAGTCGTAAAATATAATGATTTAAAAATCGATATAATGGTTTTATGTAAAAGTGATAAAAATTTGGTTTTAAATTATTCTCAAATAATTCAATCGCTCTTAGTTTTGCATATTGATCCATTTTACTTTTATAATCGTCAAAACTAATAAAAGAAAAATGGTTTAGTCTATTTTTAAAAACACTTGTCTTTCCTTTTATATTTAATGTTTCATGAACGTATTTAGTTGGTTCGTATAATACATGTGATTTTTTATAAAACCTAAAAACCTTATCCGTTTGCCAACCACTATATTTTAATAATTTATTGTTAAAATAAAAATTTCGATACATTTCGTAAGCGATGTTACCATCATTATCTTCTAATACTTGTGTGATTTCGTTTTTTAATTTTAGTGTTATTTCTTCATCTGCATCAATAAATAAAATCCATTCATGATTTGCTTGTTCTAGTGCAAAATTTCTTTGTTTTGAGAAATTTTTAAATTTATTTTGAATTAATTTTACGTGCTTAAATTTTTTAATTATTTCAACTGTCTTGTCTGTACTAAAAGAATCTACAATAATAATTTCATCCGCAAAATCTAAATTTTCTATAACATTTTCTATATTATCCTCTTCATTAAAACTAATTACCAAAGCAGACAATAAATCTTTTTTGCTTTTATTGTATAAGACATTAAAATCGGTATTTACAACTTTTAAAGATTTTCTGTTTTCTAAAAACAAACCTAATTTGTTATAAATAAATTCTGGTTTTAAAAACAGATATAATTTTAAAGCGTCTTGTTTTAATTCCTTGTCGGTTTTATTCTGAAATAATTTTGGTTTAAAATCTTTTAAATGCACAGAATCATGTAAAATACCATCTTCAAAAGTTGCCCACATTTTTTTATGAATCCATGGTGAAAAAATAATAAACGATGGTTTGTCTAGTGCTTTTGCCATATTTATAGAACCACTATCATTACCAATTATAAAATCACAAGCATTCATAATAGCAATAAATTCACGTAAATTTTTACCTAAAACATTAAAATAGATGTTTTTTTGTGTTTCTTTTTTGCAATTATCATATACTAATTGTGCTTGTTTTATTTGATTTGGAATATAATTAAATAATAAGTTTGCGTTATAATTAGCAGCAATAAAATCAATTATTTTCGCCATATATTCTAACGGATATGTTTTATTTTCAGAACTACCAATAATCGATAACATTATAGTTGGTCTAGAGATATCTAATTTATTATCTTTAAAAATTTGAGTGGCAAATTCTTTTTCTATATCAGTTACAAATAATTCTGGCACTACATCAAAATCTATAACTAAATTTAGCGGTCTTAATAATGACAATCTTCTTTCTAAAGTTAAACCAATATTTGTTTTTGCTTTTTGCAACATTGGTACATTATCGGTATATAAAAAATTTCGAGCTGGTTTTTTATATGATATTTTTTGTTTTGCACCAGAAAAAAATACTGTTAAAAAACTTTCTAATTTAGAATAGGAATCTATAACAATATTATATTTTGTTTTTCGAATAGAATGAATTAGTCTTAAAAGTTGTAATTTATTTTTACGATGTTTTTCTTCAAAAATAATAATATTGTCAATCTCATTATGACCTTGCAAAACTGGCATCGTACTTTTGTACACCATATAATCAATCTGAGCATTTGGATACGCTTTTCGTAAATTTTTACAAATCACCGTACTTACCAAAACGTCACCAATCATTTTTTGCTGTATTACAAGTATTTTCATTTATCTCTGCTTACACTTTTTATTTATACAGCAACATCATTTTCACGAAGCGCATCATTTAAAGAAGTCTTTTTATTCGTACTTTCTTTTCGTTTACCAATAATTAATGCGCAAGGCACATTAAAACTACCTGCTTTAAATTCTTTAGTATAACTACCAGGTATTACAACAGATCTTTCAGGAATCACACCTTTAGTAATCACCGGTTCATCGCCAGTTACATCTATTATCTTGGTACTCATTGTTAAAACTACATTAGCGCCTAAGACTGCTTCTTTCTTTACACGAACACCTTCTACAACAATACATCTTGAACCTATAAAACAATCGTCTTCAATAATTACTGGCGATGCTTGTAGTGGTTCTAAAACGCCACCAATACCAACGCCACCGCTTATATGTACATTTTTACCAATTTGCGCGCAAGAACCAACTGTTGCCCAAGTATCTACCATTGTTCCTTGATCCACATAAGCACCAATATTTACGTAACTTGGCATTAAAATAGTACCTTTAGAAATATAAGAACCATAACGTGCAACTGCATGTGGCACAACACGTATTCCTTTTTCTTTGTAATTTCGTTTTAACGGAATTTTATCGTGGTATTCAAAAATCCCTGCTTCTAGAGTTTCCATTTTTTGAATAGGAAAATACATTACGACCGCTTTTTTAATCCATTCGTTTATTTGCCAATCGTTTTTAATTGGTTCTGCAACTCTTAGAATTCCTTCATCTAATAATGAAATTACTTTTCTAATTGCTTTTTGGGTGTTTTCTTGTTTTAAAAGCGTTTTATCATTCCACGCTAATTCTATAATTTCTCTTAATTTATCCATAAAAAAACTTTAAAAAGCAAAAGTAATATATAATTATAGTAATTTTGTCAAAATCTAAGAAAATAAATGGCAAGAATACTTGCAATAGATTACGGCGAAAAAAGAACTGGTATAGCAATTACAGACGAATTGCAAATTATTGCTTCGGGTTTAACGACTGTAAAAACGCATGAACTTATTATATTTTTAAAAAATTATATCAAAAATGAGACTGTGGAACTCTTTTTGATTGGCGAACCAAAACAAATGGACAACACGCCATCACAAAGTGAAGAATTAATTATTCCGTTTATGGAAAAGTTAAAAATAGAAATACCGCAAATACCTATCAAAAGAGTGGACGAACGATTCACTTCAAAAATGGCATTTCAAACGATGATAGCTAGTGGCTTATCAAAAAAAAAAAGACAAAACAAAGCATTGGTTGATGAAATTAGTGCAACAATTATATTACAAACATATTTAAGTGGTCTTTAACTATTAGTCGTAAGACTTTAGACAAAAGACTATAGACAAAGACTGTAGACTAAAATGATTTTACCAATAATCGCATATGGCGACAAAGTTTTAAGAAAAAAATGTATTAATATTGATAAAGATTATCCTAATTTAGATAAACTTATTATTAACATGCGTGAAACAATGAACAATGCTTCTGGTGTTGGATTAGCAGCACCGCAAATTAATAAAGCGATTCGTTTATTTTTAATTGATACTAGTCCGTTTGCAGAAGATGATGACTTAACTAAAGAAGAGCAAGTGTTTTTAAAGAACTTCAATAAGGTATTTATTAATGCAAAAATCATTAAAGAAACTGGTGAAGAATGGACTTTTAATGAAGGTTGCTTAAGCATACCAAATATTAGGGAAGATGTTTTTAGAAAAGACACTATTACTATTGAATATCTAGACGAAAACTTCAAAAAACATAAAGATACTTTAACTGGTTTAGCAGCAAGAGTTGTGCAACATGAATATGACCATATTGAAGGCATTTTATTTACCGATTTACTTTCGTCTTTAAAAAAGAAATTACTAAAGAAAAAATTAGAAAAAATATCTAAAGGAAAGGTTGCTGTTGATTATAGAATGAAATTTCCGTTAGCAAAATAAATTAACCAC
>CAYQTF010000011.1:1651-5133 GCA_964420345.1 uncultured Flavobacteriaceae bacterium | reverse complement strand
AAAGAATACAAAAGAAAAAATGACAATAACAAAATCATACTTAAAAGACTTAACCTACAAGGTTACTGGTGCTGTTATTGAAGTTCATAAACATTTAGGTCCTGGTTTGTTAGAAAGTATTTATCATAAATGTTTAAAACAAGAATTGAAAAACAGAAAAATCGAATTTAAATCAGAATTAAGCATACCTATTCATTATAAAGGATTAGATTTATACACGGAATTAAGATGTGATTTATTTATTGAAAATATTTTGCCTGTCGAATTAAAAGCGACTAACGGAATATCTCCCATACATGAAGTTCAATTATTGACTTATATGAAATTACTAAATGCTCCAAAAGGATTATTAATTAATTTTAATGTAACCAATATTTATAAAGAAGGTCATAAAACATTTGTCAACGAATTATTTAGAAATTTAGATGAATGAAGTTAAACAAAAAAGAAAACAATAAAAAAACCTTAATCGACCTTTTGTGTCTTTTGTGGTTAAAAAAATTAAACAATATTAAATGACATTAGAAAAACTAATAGTAGTAACTGGCAAACCTGGTATTTTCAAAATAAGTTCACAAAGTAAAGCAGGTTTAATTGTAGAGAATTTAGGAGACAATAAAAAATTTCCTATTCATAACATTCAAGATGTGAGTAGTTTAAATGATATTGCTGTTTATACAGATGAAGATGAAGTCCCTTTAAGAAAAATCTTTAAGACAATTCATACCAAAGAAAACGGAAAAAATACCATAGATCACAAATCTAACAAAAATGTATTGACGGAATTTTTTACGGAAGTATTACCAAATTACGATACCGAACGTGTTTACCCAAGTAACATAAAAAAAATTGTACAATGGTATAATATTTTAGTTGCTGCCAAATTTGATTTTAAAGATATTGACAAAGTAGATTCTGAAGAAGAATAGTACGAAATTTAGTAAAGACGTTTTGCAAAACGTCTTTATGTTGAAACCAAACTCTGCCAAAGTTTAAAATTTTGGCAGAGTAATATTTGTGTAAATTAATACAATTCAGGTTGAAATTTTGAGTCCCAAAGCATCGGAAAACCAAAATGTAATAAAGTGCATAGTTTTAACTAAATTTGATACCAATAAATACTAACCTATTTTTGTTTCACGCAAATGTTATTCAACACCATTGATTTTGCCATATTTCTACCAATAGTATTTATCATATATTGGTTTGTTGTAAATAAAAATTTAAAACTTCAAAATTTTTTAATTGTTTTTGCAAGTTATGTCTTTTATGGTTTTTGGGATTGGCGATTTCTTTCTTTAATACTATTTAGTACAACCGTAGATTATTTAATTGGTAAAAAATTAGCTGAAGAAAAAAACACTTCTGAAAGAAAAAAATTACTTTGGTTGAGTGTTTTTGTAAATGTTGGTTTATTAGGTTTCTTTAAATATTATAACTTCTTTTTAGATAATTTTGTAAAAGCATTTTCTTTTTTTGGTTCGGAAATCAACGCAAATTCTCTGCAAATTATTTTACCAATTGGTATTAGTTTTTACACTTTTCAAACATTAAGTTACACGATAGATGTCTATCGTAAAAAATTAGAACCAACAAAAGATTTCATTTCATTTGCAGCATTTGTGAGTTTTTTTCCTCAATTAGTTGCTGGCCCAATTGAAAGAGCAACCAATTTATTACCGCAATTCTACAAAAAAAGACATTTTAAATATGCTCTCGCAGTTGATGGTTTACAGCAAATATTATGGGGTTTATTCAAAAAAATAGTAATTGCCGATAATGCTGCCGTTATTGCAAACGAAATATTTAATAATTCCGCAGATTATTCTGGTAGCACATTAGTTGTTGGTGCTATCTTTTTTACATTTCAGATTTATGGCGATTTTTCTGGTTATTCAGATATTGCAATTGGTACAGCTAAGTTGTTTGGTTTTAATTTAAAACAAAATTTTGCGTTTCCGTATTTCTCAAGAGATTTTGCCGAATTTTGGAGACGTTGGCACATATCACTTTCGTCTTGGTTTAAAGATTATGTATATATTCCGTTAGGCGGAAGTCGTGGTTCTGTTTGGAACAAAATTAGAAATATTTTTATCATCTTTATTGTAAGCGGTTTTTGGCATGGTGCAAAATGGACTTTTATTATCTGGGGAATCTTAAATGCCATCTATTTTCTACCTTTATTAATAGCAAAGAAAAACAGAATAAATTTAGATATTGTAGCAAAAGGTAAATATCTACCTACTTTGTTAGATTTTTTCAAAATAACAAAAACCTTCAGTTTAACTGTATTTGGATTGATATTTTTTAGAGCAGAAAACTTAACACATGCTTTTAATTACATCTCTGAAATTTTTTCAGAATCACTTTTTACGTATCCGCAATTAAGCAATATTCGATTTGTTTTTCCGAGTTTATTACTTTTTGTTTTTATGCTAATAGAATGGTTTGGTAGAGAAAGTAAATATGCCATAAAAAATGTTTCAACTATTAAAAACAGATTCGTCCGTTGGTTGATTTATTTTAGTATTTTGTTAGTTATTATTATATTTTTCAGAAATAATCAAGAATTTATTTATTTTCAATTTTAATATGAAGAATTTTATACTTCGCTTTATAATATTCGGTTTTGCATTTATTGCATTATTATTTCTATTAGATAGATTCGTAACCAAAGGTTTACGTAAATCACAAACAAGTTTACATAACAATCTCAACAAAATTTACAAAGGCGAAATTAATGCAGATCTAATCATTAACGGAAGTTCTAAAGCAATGATGCAAATTTCTCCTAGAATAATCGATTCCATTTTAAATGTAAATTCTTATAATTTAGGAATGCGAGGTGCTGAATTTAATCCTCAAAATTTTCAATTTAAAGAATACCTAAAACACAATACCAAACCAAAAATTGTGATACAAGTAGTAAGTTTTGGTTTTTTGCATAAATATGAAGAATTGATTAGTTATGAAAAATTCATTCCGTATTTAAATAAAAAAGAAGTAAAAGAACTTTGTAAACAATATAAAGGTTTTACGTATTTAGATTATCATGTTTCGTTTATGAAATATGCAGGACAACATGATTTGATAATTAATGGTTTATTGAATATTATTGGTGTTGACAGAAATAAAGACACTAGTTACGAAGGTTATTTAGCACAAGATAAAAAATGGGATACTACTTTTGAAGATTTTAAAAAATCAAATCCCGAAGGTTTTTCTGTAAAAATGGATAGTTTATACAAAATAGAATTTGAAAAATATATAGTCAAATGCACTAAAGAAAATATAAAACTTTACCTGGTTTATCCACCAATTTATCACGAATCTAAAAAATATATGAATAACCGAAATGAAGTTATCACCTATTATAAAAATATGGCAAATAAATATGATATTCCGTTTTTAGATTACTCTGATAATGAATTAACTTTATCTAAAGATAATTTTTACAATTCGCAACATTTAAATAAAAAAGG
>CAYQTF010000011.1:0-1551 GCA_964420345.1 uncultured Flavobacteriaceae bacterium | reverse complement strand
TTACTTCGTTTTTTTTACATATTGCGTTAAGATAACAATATGTTGATCACCAACACGACCTTCAATATGTTCTGCATTATCATGCACTAAAGAAATTCTATGTACTGCTTCACCACGTTTTGCAGTAAATCCGCCACCTTTTACTTTTAAATCCTTAATTAACACAATAGAATCACCATTAAATAAAATATTACCATTACAATCTTTATGAATTATTTTTGTACTTGGATCTATATGGTCATTAGTTGCTTCTGCCCATTTTACGGTATCTTCTTCTAAATACATTTGATCTATTAAATCGCCTGCCCAATCTTCACCTGCGTATTTTAATTTATATAATTGACGCCAAACCGTAACTTGAACTGCGGGAAATTCAGACCACATACTATCATTTAAACAACGCCAATGATTGGTGTTTAATTCCGTATTATTTAATTCGTCTGTACAAGTTGAACAAACTAAAATGCAGTTTTTTTTCTCTGGTTCTGTTACTGGTGGCACGTTAAATACACTTAGTTTTTCATTAAATTCGCATAATTCACAAGTGGAATTACTTCTTTTATTTAGGTTTCTTTCGATACTCATTTTGTTGGGTTATAGGTTTTGGGTAAAAGGTTAAGGTCTTTCTATTTAGTTAAAGGTACTTACACCTAATAACCCAAAACCTTTAACCTAAAATCAATATTGTTCTTTTTCATTCGGAAAATCTTCGGACTTCACATCTTTTATGTAATTTTTAAATGCTCCAGTCATTTCATCGTATAGATTTAGGTAACGTCTTAAAAACCTTGGATTAAATTCATGTGTCATACCTAACATATCATGCATTACCAAAACTTGTCCATCAACTTCTGCTCCAGCACCAATACCTATTACAGGTATAGTAATAGTTTTGGCAACTTTTGCTGCTAATTTTGCTGGTACTTTTTCTAGAACTAAAGCAAAACAACCTAGTTTTTCTAATAACTTAGCATCTTTTATTAATTTTTTTGCTTCTTCTTCTTCTTTTGCTCTTACAGTATAAGTTCCGAATTTATAAATGGATTGCGGTGTTAAACCCAAATGCCCCATAACAGGTATTCCAGCAGTTAAAATTCTTGAAATAGATTTAGATATTTCTTCGCCACCTTCTAATTTTACTGCATGACTGCCAGTTTCTTTCATTATTTTAATAGCAGATGATAATGCTTTTCGTGAATTACCTTGATACGTTCCGAATGGTAAATCTACTACAACCAAACATCTTTCTATCGCTCTAACAACCGATTGCGCATGGTAAATCATTTGATCTAAAGTAATTGGTAAGGTCGTTTCATGACCTGCCATTACGTTAGATGCCGAATCGCCTACTAAAATAATGTCGATTCCTGCGTGATCTACAATTTTTGCCATGGTATAATCATATGCGGTTAGCATGGCTATTTTTTCGTTATTGGCTTTCATTTCAACCAATGATTTTACTGTAATTCTTTTATATTGTTTTTTTGCTGTTGACATATTGTTTATTTTCTCACACAGAACTCACAGATTTCACGGAGGTTTTGCGGTTGT
>CAYQTF010000010.1:0-32715 GCA_964420345.1 uncultured Flavobacteriaceae bacterium | reverse complement strand
AATAAATAGTCAGTTATTTAGTATTTACAATGAAATGGGTAATTATAAAAAAGCATTATTCCATAAAAATTTACAATATAAATATAAGGATACCGTATTAAACGAAAAGCAAATAAGGAATATTAATTTAATAAAGGCCAAATACCAAACCGCAAAAAAAGACAAAGAAATATTACAACAAAATTTACAACTACAACAACAAAAAATACGATACAATAACATGACAGGTTTAGCCATTTTTTTATTAATAGGTTCTATACTTGCTTGGTTTTTATTTCAACAAAGACAAAAACGTAAAAATCAAGAAATAGTAACTTTAAAAAGAGAACATCAAATAAAAACATTAGAAACCTTAATAGAAGGTGAAGAAAAAGAACGTTTTAGAATAGCAAAAGAATTACACGATGGCGTAAATGGAGATTTATCAGCCATAAAATTTAAATTATCATCACTTTTAGAAATGAATAATAAGGTTATTAAAGAAGCCGTAACTATGATAGATAATTCTTGTAAGCAAGTACGAGCAATATCGCATAATTTGGTGCCACCATCATTAGAAAAATTCAACTTGTTAGAAGCAACTCAAGAATATTGTCATAATATGGATGAGGTACATACTACTAAAATTAATTTTCAACATATTGGCGAACCGTTAACCATAACAAAAAAAGCACAAATTAACATTTACAGAATTGTACAAGAATTAATTACAAATAGTATAAAACACGCAGAAGCTAATGAAATAAATGTACAAATGAGTTGCCATAATAAAACCTTACAAATTACAGTAGAAGATAACGGTATTGGTTATAAAACAGACAATGTGAAAAGTGATGGTATAGGTTTAAGTAACATAAAGTCAAGAATAGATTATTTAAATGCTAGTTTAGATGTTTTATCAAACGAAAAAGGAACTTCAACAACTATAGAAATAGATACAAACAAAATAGATGAAAACTAAAATAGCAATAACCGACGATCATAAAATGGTATTAAGAGGTATAGAATCTATGTTAGAAAACACCAAAGAAATTCAAGTAGTTGGAGCATATAATAATGCTAACGAAACTATTAAAAATATAGATAAAGACCAGCCAGATATTTTATTGTTAGATATTAATTTACCAGATATAAACGGTATAGATTTAAGTAAACAACTCTTAAAAAAATACCCAGATTTAAAGATTATTGCTTTAACAAGTCATGACGATATTTCGTTTGTGAAAAGAATGCTAAAAAATGGTGTTCACGGTTATTTGCTAAAAAATACTGATAAAATCGAACTTTTAGAAGCATTTAAAACCGTACTTTCAGGCGAGTTATATTTACAAAAAGACATTCATAAAAAAACACTAAATCAAACTATAAAAAACACAACAGACAACAGATTAAAACCAAACCTAACCAGAAGAGAACAAGATGTGCTAATTGCAATATCCGAAGAATTAACAACTCAAAAAATTTCAGAAAAACTTTTTATTAGTCCAAAAACAGTAGAAACACATCGCATGAATATCATGAGTAAACTAGGTGCAAAAAATAGTGTTGGTATTATAAAAATTGCCATAGAAAAGGAGTTGTTGTAACAAATAGTTTTAAATTTGCACCAAAGATTAAAGACTATAAACAATGCCCCAAAACCAAATATACATATCCTACACTTTCCAAATAACACCAAGAGATCCAGCAACCGAAATTTTAATAGCCGAATTAGGTTACGCAGGTTTTGAATCTTTCGTAGAAAACGAAAATGGCGTAATTGCATACATCCAAAAAGAAGAATTTAGAGAAGATATTTTAAACAATATTTATATCTTAAAAAGCGATGAATTCAAAATTGAATATCAAAAAGAAGAAATAGCACAAGTAAATTGGAACAAAGAATGGGAGAAAAATTTTAATCCGATAGAAATTGAAAATACGGTTCATATTCGAGCACCATTTCATGATAAAAATGATTTTAAATTTGATATCATCATCGAACCGAAAATGAGTTTTGGCACAGGTCATCATCAAACCACACACATGATGGTCAAACACTTGCTAAATTTAGACTTAAAAAATAAAACGGTTTTAGATATGGGTTGCGGAACTGGTGTTTTAGCCATTTTAGCCGAAATGTTAGGAGCAAAAAAACTAGACGCAATTGATATTGATAATTGGTGTTATTTAAATTCCATTGAAAATATAGAACGAAATAATTGTTCTAAAATTGCTGTTTTTGAAGGTGATTCAGATTTGCTAATCAATAAAAAATATGACGTAATTATTGCCAATATCAACAGAAATATTCTATTAAACGACATCAAAACCTATTGTAATGTATTGGAAGAAAACGGCACATTATTATTAAGTGGTTTTTACGAAGAAGATATACCAATAATAGATAAAGAAGTTTCCAAATACAATCTAAAAATTCAAACTATCGAAGAAATGAAAAATTGGGTTGCTTTGCGATATGAATAAAAAACAGAACTACAAAAGGTACAAAAAATAACAATGACTTAATTTATGAACTTTTGTGCCTTTTGTGGTTAAAAAAAATATAGATTTTGCCAACTCATTAATAATCTTTATTTTTGCATAATAATAACTACTATAAATGAGTACAAAAGAAAAACATCAAGAAGAAGTAGATGTCTTAGAACAAGAAACTAAGCAACACCAAATTATTTTATGGAATGATGATATAAACACCTTTGATTATGTAACAGACGCTTTAATAGATGTTTGCGAACATTCACTTCTACAAGCAGAACAATGTACTGTTTTAGTACATTATAAAGGTAAATGTGCAGTTAAAACTGGCGAATATGACGAACTCAAATCCAAATGTTCTAAATTGTTAGAAATGGGATTATCTGCTGAAATAGTGTAGGAAATTTCAAATAATAAAATTAGAAAGCCTATTAGACTTAAAAATTCAATAGGTTTTTTTTGTTTTAAAAACTCTCAGTATCTTTGTGTCAATTCAAAATAAAAAAACACAGCATAAACTGTGTTAATTTGTGAAATTCGTGTCTAAAAATAACCCAAAATGAAAAATACACTAAAACTCTTACTCCTATTAATAACCATAAATCTAACCGCACAACAAGGTGGCATGTGGATTCCTTCGCAATTAGAAGGTGCAAGAGAAAAAGAAATGAAATCTTTAGGTAGTAACTTATCCGCTGCAGCAATTTATGCGGTTGGCAAACCAAGTATTAAAGATGCCATTGTTCATTTTAATGGCGGTTGTACTGCTGAGGTTATTTCAAAAAAAGGATTGTTATTAACCAATCATCATTGTGGTTATGGTGCAATTCAAAGTCATTCTACTACAGAAAACGATTATTTAGAAGATGGTTTTTGGGCATACAAACAAAAACAAGAATTAGAAAACAAAGGTATGTTTGTAACTTTTGTCAAAAGAATTGATGCTGTAACTGTGCAGATATTAACTGGAACAAAAGAAACAAATTCCGATAAGGAAAACCAAGATATTATAGCACAAAACATTAAAACAGCAATAAAAAATGTTAAAAAAGAAACCTGGCAAGAAGCAAATGTAAAAGCATTTTATAAAGGCAATCAGTACTTTTTGTTTGTAACCGAAAAATTTAAAGACATTCGTTTAGTTGGTGCGCCACCAAGTTCTATCGGTAAATTTGGTGCCGATACCGATAATTGGATGTGGCCAAGACACACAGGCGATTTCTCGTTATTTAGAATTTATGCAGATAAAAATAATCGTCCAGCGGAATATTCAGAAAAAAACAAACCATACAAACCAGAACATTATTTACCTATTTCGGTAGATGGCGTAGAAGAAGGAGATTTCACCTTAGTTTATGGGTTTCCGGGTAGAACAAACAAATACTTACCAGCAATTGCTTTAGACCAAATTGTACATAAATTAAACCCTGTAAAAATCGATATTCGTGATAAAGCCTTAAAAATAGTCGATAAACACATGCGTTCTGATAATGAAATTAAAATAAAATATGCTTCTAAATTCGCAAGTATCGCCAATTATTGGAAAAAATGGCTGGGTGAAAATCAAGGTATCAAAAAATCAAAAGCCATCGAGAAAAAGCAAGAATTAGAAAACGCTTTTGCGGAAAAAGTGAAAGGTTCTACAAATGAAAACTTATTAAATGACTTCGATAAATTATATAAAGAAGTAGCAGAAGTTTCTTTAGCTAGAGAAATTTGGATTGAAACCGTTTACCGAAATGTAGAGTTGTTAAATGCAACATTTAGAATGTATCAATTAGAATTGTCTGCTCAAAAAGGCGAAGAAGTTTTCAATAAACAAAAAGAAAGTGCTTTAAAACGTTATAAAGGTTTCTATAAAAATTATAGCGCCAAAGTAGATAAAGAAGTGTTTGAGGCTTTAGTTGTTAATTATTTTAAGGTAAACCCTAAGAAATACACGCCAAAAGCAATTGAAAATACAAATGTAGCAGAACTTACAAAAGAGATTTATAGTAACTCCAATTTTACAAGTTACGATGCTATTTCTAAATTGTTAGAAGGTGATATGAAAACGGTTTTAGAAAAAATAAATAAGGATAAAGCATATAAATTTGGTAAAGAGTTAGCGGCAAGTTTTTATAACGAAATTAATGCTGATTTTAATGTAATACAACCAAAAATTGCAGTAGTACAAAAGAAATACATGAAAGCGCTGATGGATCATTTTCCTGAAGAGCGTTTTTTTCCTGATGCAAATAGTACATTGCGTGTAACTTACGGTCAAGTAAAAGGTTACGAACCTAAAGATGCGGTTTATTACAGACCAATTTCCAATTTAAAAGGTATTGTTGAAAAATATGTTCCTAATGATTATGAGTTCGATGTATCGGAAAAATTATTAGATTTATACAAATCGAAAGATTTTGGCGATTACGCTAAAGACGGTAAAATGCCAGTAAATTTTTTAGGAACAAATCATACAACAGGCGGGAATTCAGGTTCGCCCGTAATAGATAAAAATGGGAATTTAATAGGTTTAAATTTCGATAGAGTTTGGGAAGGAACAATGAGCGATTATAATTACGATCCAGAAATTTGTAGAAATATTATGGTTGATGTTCGTTATATTTTGTTCATAATTGATAAATATGCAGGAGCAAAACGACTAATTAAAGAAATGGATTTGGTGCATGGTAAAAAGTAATTTATAAATTGTATACCTCACAGGTTTCTAAAACCTGTGAGGCATATAAAGTTTATTGAATAGAAATTTTAAATACATTGTTGTCTGATAAAAAAGTCTCAATAATTGAGACTTTTTTTCGTATAGTTGAATTAATATTTCCCTAAAAAACAACTATGGGCAAAAAATACATTTTTTTTTCGGATAGTCGATATTCAGTCAGATGATAAATCTATTAAATAAGGGGTCACATATAAAAGTTGGGAGAATTATAAAATGATTTTTTTCAAAACATTACAAATGTAAAAAAAAGATTAACGATTGGAGATTGTTGATTGGAGATTTAAGAATTTAAATCTATTATACCAAATTAATTATAAAATCTGTCAAAAATAAATTGAATTATTTTTTGCAAGATTGAAGTTAAAATATTTTAGAATAGCCTTTGTTATGGTAAAATATTTTAAAGAAGATATTGTGAAAAAGAAACAATTTACTTGACTTGTTTTATGGTTAAATTGGTATTACTTCAAAAACCAAAACAAGCAAACCACAACCCTAAAAAATTAGATAATAAAAGGTATTAAACCTCAGGGAAAGCACTGAACCCAATAATAGTTCCGAAACCTCGGAAGATAAAAAGGTCGAGGTATTAAACCAATATCCCGCTGAAAAAGCGGGATTAGTTCGACTCGTCAAACCAAAGGCATAGTTAACTAAAAAATTGAAAATGATTTTAAAATACTTACTGATTAATTAGATAGCACATATTGTCGTAATTTGGTGTCATTTGAACTAAGAAAACTAAATATGCTGAGTCAATATTAATATATTAAAACTTAAAGTCACTATTAATAACTTATTGCTTTTTAAATTAAAAGGTTATTAATCCCCTACTTTTATATATGACCCGTTATTAGATACATCAAATTGTGTTACAAAATATTAACGCTACTGATTTTGGTATTATGTAACCGTTGTAAAAACGAAATACCATTAGATAGAATTTTATTAATGCCTCAAAGCAGATTTTGTGTATATTGTGCGAGTAAATAACTCTCTTATTTGTAACAATTTTAATTTTTAAGCATCAAATAAATAGGACGCTTTTATTTTTCTACAAAGACCAAAGACTGATGATATATTTACCACATAGTTAACATAGTTTTTTAAGACTAAAAACTGATGACTAAAGACTAGACCAAAAATCAACAAAATCTGTGAAATCTGTGAGTTCTGCGTGACCAAAGATCAAAGACAAAAAACCAAAAATCAAATGCAACACAACACTACTTTCCCAATAAAACAAAATGAACTTGATAAATTACGAGAAGAAGCATCTTCTTATTTAAAATCTGTTTATTGGGAGCAAGGTTTAAGAGCAAAAAATAAAGAAGGCGATAAGCAACAGGAAAATATCTTATTATATTTATCTAAAGCAACTGGCGGAAATACTGCAAATCAAACATCGGTTTCTAAAACTATTTTAAAGTTAAAAAAGAAGTTATTGCCAGATTCTTTGGCAATTCCGTTAGAACTAAATAGAGTGCTTTTGGCAATTCAAGAGGCATTAGCTATTGGCGTTTGGATAAAAGATTCGTATTATGATTCTTCGGGTTTATCTACTTTAAATGAACGTAAGTCGGCATTAGATTCTTCACAGAAAAGAGAATACGAATCTAAAATGCAGACCGCAACTGCTTTTATGTTATTTAGTATTGCTTACTCTATTTTGTTTGAAATAAAAGATGAATCTTCTGATGATTTATCCGTTATGAAAAACAAATTTGCAGGTATTCCAGAATTATCTTTGATATCTCCTTTAAAAGGAGTTTCATGTGTACTATTTTATTACGATAAATATTTAAATCATCCAGATGTAATAAAAACAGAACAAGATATTACAGACTTTACCACAGTATATTTTGAAGCAATTATTAATGAAATTAATCAACGAAAAGGTTCTTTAAATTATACCGAAACCTTAGAAGATAGAACGTATAAAAAAGAAAAATCGGACTTTGCTATTTCTGGTTGGGAAACTGTTTTTAATGATACTATAAAAAGTGTTGAATTTAACAAAATAAAATTTGAACAAATAGTTGGTAATCGAGATGCAAAGCATTTTGCAAAACGATTAGTAGAAAGAATGTTATCCTACGATTTTAAATCTAAGAAAAATCCGTTTCAAGAATTAGGCGGTTTTATGCCTGTTTTTATGGGTTACGGAATTCCTGGTACTGGTAAAAGTATGTTGATTGCTGCTATTGCAACTCAATTAAAAGAATATTCGGATGCTTTGGACATTCCGTTTTTGTTTCACCCAATGCCAGATACCTTAATTTCTACATTTCAAGGTGGTTCTGCCGAAAAAATGGTACAATGGATGAAGCCTTTACAAGATCCAACAAAATTAATTTTCGCACCAATAGACGATGCAGAGAATAATTTACAAGAAAGAACTGCACAAGGTGTTTCTGCAGGAGTAAAAGAAGTAATTGGCGTGTTTTTACGTTATACAGAAGGCGCTTATGCCGTAAATTACGGTAATTCTTCGGTTGGTTTATTTACCAATCTACCCGAAATGTTAGACAAAGCAGTTATTTCTAGAATACAAGGTAGATTTAAAATTGATGGCGCAAGAACAATTCCAGATTTTTTAGACCAAGATTATATTTGGTGGAACAAATTAGACAAAATAATGCCTGATTTTGTGAATATGAAAAATCCAGATTACAAATGGTTATCCGAACAAGGTTTAGCAAAAAACTTAGGTGAAATATTAAAACATTCCGAAAAACCAACCGAACAACGTGTTTTAGAAATTTATGAAGACACCGAAAAGAAGTTCAGAAATAACGAACATGATTTTTATGCCGAGTTATATAAAAGTATTCAAAAAACATTTCCATATTTTTCATCAAGAGATATTAGAAACATACAAAAAGCAGTTTCTATGCGTTTAACCGATTTCGATTTACCTGATAATTGGTTAGATAAACCTGAAATATTCCTTAAAAAAGATTACGATACTAAATACATAATGTTACAAGATGTGATGAAACAAAACATGAAAGGCTTAAATTTTTCTGATATTAGAAGACAAGAAGTTGTTCGTTATTTAGATAATATGGCGATAATTGCAGATACAGATTTTAAACGAAAAGTTGGTAATCGCATAAAAGAACTTAATATTAGAGTTGAAGCGGAGAAGCAGTTTAATAAAAAATAAAAATTTCACGCAAAGACGCAAAGAAAAACAAAGTTCGCTAAGTTTTTCTTTGCGAACTTTGCTTAACTTTATAAACTTTGCGTGAACTATGCAAAAACTAATAAAACATAATTTATACCAACCAAACCCTATAGAAATATCAGGTTTTTTGGTAGAACGCTATAATAAATGTTTGGCATTGCTAGGAATGATGCCAACCAAATTAACAAATTTCACTATTGATGCTAAAGGTTGGAGTCCTGAAATTGCTAAAGAAAAAAATAAAATTCATTATTTAAATAATGGCGATGCAAATCCGCATGCTATAATTATTTCGCCAAAGCAAAAAGGAAAAGCAGTTTTTGAACCTTTTCATAATTTTGATACAGAAATAATGGCCTTCGTTTTTAAAAAATACGAAAACGAGATTAATGATATTACTAAAGAATCGGCTTTATGCTTAGATTTTAACCAGCATATAGATGTTTTTTACGAAACGTTTGATCTGCTGAAATATGATAAAATTGCGATACATTTTCATTTGATAAATGATTTAGGAAACATAAAAAAAGAGCAACTACAATTAGTTGAAACTTTTAACAAAGGAAATAATTTTGTAGATGAAAAATTACATCAAAAAATATTAAAATCCGTTAGAAAATATGGTGATTTACGGAATAGAAATTTGGTTTTACAACCAATAAACTACCAAACAACTTCTTTTTACACCAAAGCATTTGGTGGTGTTTTTGTGTTTAAAGATTTTCCAAATCCGGTATTAATTTTTGAATCTAAAGAATGGCATCAAAAAGCAATAAAAAATACGACTTACGATGTGGTTATTTTTCATATAGAAGAAAATCAATTACTTACAACCTTAAAAGGTTATGTTGCATTAAGTCTAAATATTGAAAAAACAATAGTAACTGAACGTTATCAAAGAATAAAAAAACATATTTTTGCACAAATGTTTAGTAAGACAGACCATCCTATAGAAAATATTTTAGAAAATGAATTGTTGTTTAAAAATTATTTAAACAAGTTAGATATAGAAGGTAGAAAACGATTAATGGGCATGGAGCGTTTTGTAGAAAACGGCAGTATTAATATGGATAATTATGTAAATGAAGATTTTGTAAATGCGATGTATCAACCACATTCTTCGTTATTAGACACCGATTTTTATTTAATATGGAAACTGTTAACCAAGATTTCGCCAAAAGACCCATATCATATGTACAAGTATGATAAAAATACGTTTTATAAAAACTTTGTAACTTGGGACAATTCTTATAAAGATTGGGTAATTAATTATATACTAAAACAAAAAAACTAAAATATTTTATTATGATAACATTTGAAATAATAGTATTTATTCTGTCAATTTTATTAGGTATTCTTTTGTATTGGCGAGAATCTAAAAATAATTATTTATATAGATTAGTAAATAAATTAACACACACCAAAGATTTACAAATTAAAAAAGAAGATAAAAAAGGGTTTCTTTTTATGCAACCATTTTTGATACGTGTTATTTATTTAACACTTTTGATTATAGTTGGATTTTTAATTTCGTTAATTTTAATACCATTTAACTTCATAACCGTTCAATATTTAATTACCATAATTGTCGGTTCTATTTTAGGAACTTATTTTGCATCCTTAATAGTTTTTGCAAATAATAAAGTAGAAAATAGCCAAGATATTATTGAAGAAACAATAGAAAAAGGAAAAGAAATGTTAAAAGAATTGACAGAAACAGATAAAAAAGAAGCGTCTAAAATCGAAAAACCAAAAGACGCAATAAAAGAAACTAAAAAAAGTGCGAGAGAACGCTTGAAAGATAAAGGATTTATAAACTAGATGAATTTTTATATGTTTTTTTGAAAAGTTATTTGTTTAAAATAAATAAAAAGAATGATTAAGAATGAATTATTAGATTTAGTTAGTTTTCTAAAAAAACCAATTTTTAGTGAAGCAAACAAGACAATTAAAGAGAAAGTATTATCGTTTATATTAATACTTATAATTGATTTACTTTTAATGTTGGTCGTTTTTACATTTTTCTTCATTTTTAAGGACTTCTTAGAGGAAGCTTTCAAAACACATAAAATGAAAGAATTGTTAGAAGAACTTCCAGTTTGGGGTATTTTAATTTTAGGTGTTATTGTTGCTCCGATTGGTGAGGAATTAGTTTTTAGATTTGTATTAAAATATCGAAAATGGTCATTATATGTGTTTATGCCATTATTGCTTAGTATATCAATAAATATAATTTTTTGGATAGTAAATATACAAGTAAACAAGATGGTAGTTTATTTTATTTGTTTAGCATTATTTGTAATTTTTGATTTTAAATTTTCTAATGTTATTAAAAATATTTTTAAATATAAATTTCATTACTTATTTTACTTTGTTACCATTTTGTTCGCATTAGTTCATATTCAAAATTTCACATATTCAAAATCATTATTAATATTAATTCCTTTATTGGTTCTTCCTCAATTATTTACGGGGATATTTTTAGGGTATTTAAGAGTGAAATTAGGTTTTATTTGGAGTATGCTTTTACATTTTTCACACAATGCAATATTTATGATTCCGTTGATTTTAAGTTTGAATACTAACGTTACAAAAACAACTATTGATACAGAAAACTATTATTTAAATTTAACTGAGAATAGTATTTTTAGTAATAAAGATGATTATTCAAGTTATTCTCGAGATTCCATAGTGATTAAAAATTATACTATTGAAAAATGCTTAACTAATTTATTGAATAAAGAAAGAAATCAAATAGAAATAAAGAATAATTCTTTTAATCAATTTGTAAAAATTAATATTGTTTATAAAAGTAAAAGAGCATCAAATTTAATGGAAGATGACAAAGAAAACATCTTAAAAGTCTTAAAAAATGTATATAATTTTAGTGTTAGTAATGAAATTAAAGAGAAGATGTTTAATGAGATTTATATTAAAGATACATTGTTATTTAATAAAATTAGAACGCCAGAGAGCAAAGAATTAGGGATGATAAAGAATTCTAGTTTGTACCAAAACGGGCAAAATTTCACGCTTACAAATGCAACTCCAAAAAGTTTTTCAAGAATCTTAAATGAAGTTTATCCTAAGGTAAATACATTTATTTTTAAAGAGAATAAAGATTTACAGTTTTCATTAGAAGCAAAAAACATTCCTTTTAAAAAACTAAAAATATATTTAGAATCTAACTATGGTTTGTCATTTAAAGAAATTACAAAAAAAGTAGAATTTAGCTTAGTAATGTTTAATAAATAAAAATTCAACATTTTTATACAGTCTTTTCGCGATGTTTAAACCTCTTATGCGACCAAAAATAATGCTCTGGTTTTTCTCTAATTTGTTTTTCTAATTCACGAGTAAATAAATCCGTAATCTCGTAATCTTTATAATCTGTTGGATTATCGGCAAGTAAAATAATTTCAGTAGAATAATACCCACGTTTTATTTTTTTTGTTTTTACCATAAGAACGGTAAGATTATGTTGTTTTGCTAAAAATTCAGAACCAGTTTGCATGGGTACTTTTATACCCATAAAATCAGACCAATATTTTGCTTTTGTTGCTTTTGGTGATTGGTCATTAAGAAAACCATATAATGCCAAAACTTTATTTTTTTTATTATCTGCAATTAAATCTATCGTTTTTTTTGTGGAAACTAGTTTAGTGCCAAATCTACCTCTAGACGAACGTATTTTTCTATCAAAAAATTTATTTGCTATTTTTTTATAGACCGCAATTCCTTGAAATTTAGTTACATGTTTATTTAAAATAAAAACCCATTCCCAATTTGCATAATGCGATCCCATTACCATAACACTTTTACCTTCTTTTTCTAATGTTTTTATTAGCTCAATATTTTTAAAAGTGTATCTTTTTTTTAATTCTTTTTCAGAAATAGTAAAAGATTTAATTATTTCTACAAAAATATCTACAAAATGGCTATAGAATTTTTTACAAATTAATTTTAATTCTTTGTCAGATTTATTAGGAAACGATAATTTTAAATTAAGGTAAATATCTTTTTTACGATAGCCAACAATATGATAAACAACAACATAAAAAAAATCGGAAATTATATATAAAACACGCATCGGTAAAATAGAAATCAACCAAATAAACGGGTAAACTAAAATAAAAACTATAAAATGCATAGGTTAAAATAATTTCGACAAATATCGGATTTAATTTTATCTTTGATAAATATTACAACAACAATTATGGGAAGTATAGATATCATCACATTAGTAATTATAGGAGCAAATATTTTGTTCTCTATGAAAGGTTTTAAAGACTCCAATTTTTTTAATAAATATAAGTTTCAGATTTCACCAATTCAACAAGGTGAGAAGATTAGAATGTTGAGTTCTGGTTTTTTGCATGCTGATAATCAGCATTTATTATTTAATATGTTGACTTTGTATTTTTTTGCAAATTCTGTTATTCATCAAGCAAACGGAAAATTTAATTTTATTGTTATTTATTTAGGTAGTTTAATTGCTGGTAGTGTTTTTGCGCTGTTTTTTCATAAAAAAGAACCTTTATATAGTGCAGTTGGTGCATCTGGTGCAGTTTCGGGTATTTTGTATGCTTCTGTTTTAATGAACCCTGATATGATGTTGGGTATATTTTTTATAATTCCAATGCCAGGCTGGTTATTTGCTATTGGTTATCTTGTTTATTCCATTTATGGCATGAAAAAAAGTATTGGTAATATCGGTCATTCTGCACATTTAGGTGGTGCAATTGGTGGTTACATTTTGACTTTACTCTTAATGCCAAGTGTTTTTGAAACCAATAAAATGTTAGTTATTGCATTGGCAATTCCAATAGTGTTATTATATTTTTTTAGAGATAAATTAAGGTAACAGAAAACTCACACCGTGACTTTAAGTCACGGTGTGAGTGATTATATCTAGGACTTATTTAAAATAGTGTCGTTATAATTTATAGGTTAACCAATTACGATTACAATTTTAAAAGATTACTTTCCTTAACTTCACTAATAACAAAAGTACTAAAAGTACTACCAATATAATCTAACGAAGTTAATTTGTTATTTAAAAATTCACGATAGGCTTGCATGTTTTCTACTACTATTTTTAGTTGATAATCATAATCGCCACTTATATTGTAACATTCTAAAACTTCATTAAATTTCAACACTTCTCTTTCAAAACGATTTATATATTTATTATTATGACGAATTAATTTTATCTGGCATAAAACAACATAATTCCGATTTACTTTTTCTTTATCAATTACAGCAATATAATTTTTTATGATTCCTTTTTTTTCTAATTTTTTAATCCGTTCATAAATGGCTGTAGCCGATAAATTTAATTCTAAAGAAATGTCTTTCGCAGGAATTTTCCCATCTATTTGAAGTAAATTTATTAGTTTTTTATCCGTATTATCTAATGACATGCTTTAATTTTTTCGGTTAAGGCTAAAATAAAATATTAATTAGTGTAAAAATAACTATAATTATTATAATTGATAGATTATATTACTTTTATTATAATTTTTACAGTAATAAAAACTATAATATGTAATTATACTGTAATTTTATAGTCAATTAAAAATTATTAAAAATGTCAAAAAAACCAGCAAATAATATACAAGATACACACGTTTTTGGAGAATTTGGAGGCGTAAATGCTTCTATTTCAGATTCCGCAACTTATACTTTTTTAGCCGCAAAAACTATGGGTGATACTTTTGAAGGTAATACCGAAGGTTGTTATTTATACTCTAGACATTCAAGTCCTAGTAATTTGAATCTATCCGAAGCAATAGCACAATTAGAAGGCACAGAAACAGCAAATGTTGCAGGTTCTGGTATGGGTGCAATTACTTCTACTATTTTACAGATTTGTAATGCTGGCGATCATATAGTTTCGAGTAGAACAATTTACGGCGGAACTTGGGCATTTATGAAGAATTTTTTACCAAAATTAAATATAAAAACTTCTTTTGTTGATATTACTTCGTTAGAAAAAATTGAAAAAGCAATTACTAAAAACACTAAAATGATTTATTGCGAATCGGTTAGTAATCCGTTATTAGAAATCGCAAATATTCCTGCATTATCTGAAATTGCAAAAAGACATAATATTCCGTTACTAGTAGATAATACGTTTACGCCATTAATAATTTCGGCAAGTAAATTGGGTGCAGATATTACCATACATAGTTTAACAAAATTTATTAATGGCACTAATGATACAGTTGGTGGCGCAGTTTGTGCAAGTACAGAATTTATTAATAATACAAAATCTGTTATGGATGGCGCAGCAATGTTACTTGGCCCAGTAATGGATAGTTTTAGATCCGCAAGTATTCTAAAAAATATGCGAACGCTACATATTAGAATGAAAAAACATAGTGAAAATGCTCTATATATTTCTCAGCAATTAGAAAATGATGGAATTAGAGTGGTTTATCCAGGTTTAAAAAGTCATAAAGACCATGCGTTAATGACTAAAATTTTCAATGCCGAATTTGGTTATGGCGGCATATTAACTATCGATGCTGGTAATTTAGAAAAAGCAAACCATTTAATGGAATTAATGCAAGACAAACGCATCGGGTTTTTAGCAGTAAGTTTAGGTTTTTACAAGACATTATTTAATGCACCAGGAACAGGAACTTCTAGTGAGATACCAATAGATGAGCAAGAAGAAATGGGACTTAGCGATGGTTTAATCCGTTTTTCTATGGGCTTAGATTTTGATATTAAACGCACCTATAAATTAATGCGTGAGTGTTTGGTTGCCGTTGGTTTGGTAGAAAAAGAAGTTAATAAATCAGAATTTCCCCTTTCTTAGCAATATTATTTTTTGATACACTATAAAAAAAAACTCCTTTTCTTGACAGTAAAATTACTGTTAAGACAGTAATATTGATATTTTAAGATGTTTTTAAGTATGATATTATTGTTAATCGCTATAATTTACTTCAATAACAGTAAATTATAACGTTCATTGAATAATTTATTTGTAAATAGTAATTTAAATACCTATATTTGCCGTTATGAAAGTAAAAAACGAATTACATAAAATAATTCTATACCATAGAAAACAGGCAAAATTAAGTAGAATTGATTTAGCAGAATTAGCAGATGTTGGTAAAACTGTAATTTATGACCTAGAAAAAGGTAAAAAAACTGTTAGGTGGCAAACTATTTTAAAGATACTAAACGCATTAAATGTTAGCATACTATTTAAAAGTCCTTTAATGAATCAATATGAGAAAAGCACAAATAAAAATACACACTATTAAAGCAGGAGTTTTTATAGAAACAGACAAAAAGCATTACATTTTTCAGTATCTTAAAAATTATCGAGGACAACCAATATCATTAACAATGCCAGTAAGAAGGACTGCGTATAATTTTGAAACATTTCCTTCATTTTTTGACGGTTTATTGCCAGAAGGTATTCAGTTAATGGGCTTGTTAAAAAAATATAAAATTGATAAAAAAGATTATTTTAAACAATTATTAACAACAGGACAAGATTTAGTTGGTGCAGTAACTGTTGAGAAAATAAATAGTATAGATGAATAGATGTCCAATTACATATCAATTATGTAAAGATAAATACAGTATAACTGGTCTAAAAAGACTATCGCCACGTTTATTAAATTTAAACGATTTGCCATTTACGGCTCATGAACAAAGGCAAGAAGCAGTTTTACGTTCTGGTAAAATGTCTGTTCAAGGTGTACAACCAAAAATAAGTGCAAGACTTTCGGTAAAAAATAAAGAGTTAGAAATAGTTGATTGTAAAGGTACATTTATAATTAAACCACAAAGTGATGTGTTTAAAGAAGTTCCGGAAAATGAAGATTTAACTATGAAAATGGCTGCATTATTTGGGATTAAGGTTCCGTTAACAGGTTTAATATATTCTAAAGATGGCAGTTTTAGTTACTTTATTAAGCGTTTTGATAGGTATGCTAAAAACAAGAAATATCATGTGGAAGATTTTGCACAATTAACAAATAACACTCGAGAAACTAAATACAATTGGTCTATGGAAAAATTGATTCCTGTTTTAGATGATTATTGCACATTTCCGTTATTAGAAAAGAAAAAATTATTTAAAAGAATATTATTTTGTTTTCTTACAGGTAATGAAGATATGCATCTTAAAAATTTTAGTCTCATCACTCGTAATAACAAAATTGAATTAAGTCCTGCTTACGACTTACTTAATTCTACTATTTCAATGGGCGAAACTATAGAGGAAATAGCATTGCCTATTGCAGGAAAAAAACGAAAAATTAAGAAAGAGCATTTCTTTGAATATTATGGAAAAGAAAAATTAAAATTATCTAAAAAAACAATATTAAATGAATTAGAAAATATAAAAAGTCAAAAATCAAAAATATTGCAATTAATTGAAATCTCTTTTTTATCTAAAAAAATGAAAATAAATTATAAAGAACTTTTTTTAGAAAGATACGAAAGATTAATAAATTAAAACTTTACCTTTTTTTATAGCATTACCTTTAGACAAACTATAAAAATAAACGCCTTTTTGAAGTTGCGTAACATCTAATGAGGTGTTTATTGTTTTAGCAACAACTTTTTTTCCTAAAACGGAATAGATTTCTATTTCTAAATTATTAGAATTATTTGTTAATTCAAGTTGTTTTTCTGTTTGGTTGTAAAATAAATTTATGTTGTTTTTAATAAAATAATCATCATTAGATAAAAGAAATTGACTTAAACATTCTTGGTCTGTACCAATACAGAAGTCTGTGAGATTTTGACCTCCAGGACCAATAACCGACCCATTAACCTCGAACAATCCTTTTGCGCCTCCAATTCCTTCTACAACCACACCAAAACCAAGGTCATAAATATTTTCAAACATCCCTTGAACCATTCTGTTTTCGCCATATAATTCTTGTTCAGACATTTCTTCAAGAATAAATACATCAGACATTAAACATTGATCTTCATAACTATCGCCTATTTCCATTGCAAAATCATACATTAAAAACTCAGTATCGCAGACATTATCACAGTTACAATATACATTAGGGTCAGGTGAGGTAAATTGGATGCCATATACTTTTTTATTAGGAATATCATCACGTATTGCACCAAATAGTTCTCTATTAATAAAACTTGAAGTATTGCCGAGATGATTAAAATAAACTTTTTTATAATCTATACTGTTAATTAGAGTATCTCCTTTTATAGTATAACCAAAAATCACATCATCATCAAATGGTGGTTCTGTACTTCCATCAAAACGAGTAACAACCCAATTAGCATTTTCAACTGCCATTGGTATATAATCGCTATTATTATTCATATTTATTAAGAAATCACCTTCGTCTAAATCTACTGTAGAGCAATTAGTAGAAATGCCAAATAAACCTATAGTTTCAACACCAATTCCTTCAATAATTTTTTCGCCACAATCAGTTTCATAATATTTTAAGTTTGGTATTCCGTAAAAAGTGGCAAGACCAATTTCTGTAATTTCAATAGAATGGGTAGTTTCATCAATAAAAATTAATGGCGATATTAAATCATCACCAATAACCAAATCAAAATTTAAAATTAATTCTTCAGTATTATTTTCTAATCGATATATTTTTTTATTGATTAAATCTTCCCTAAATAAATTACCATTTGACGCTTCAAAATATTCTGTTCCATTTACAGTTACTAAATTGTCTAAAGTAATATTAAAGTCATAATTATTTGGAGGAATTAAGTTATCATAATGCTGCATATTCCAAATTTTACCCAATTCTAACATTGGTGTATAATCTTGCGTAAACGAGTTTAAAACAAACCCAATTAATAAAATAAATATAAAGTATTTTTTTTTCATAACAAACTATTTAAACTGCTATAAATGTAACAATTATATTTCGTTTTACCCTAAGAAATATTTATTAATTACACATTAAAATAGATTCAAACAAAAATAAATTTGCATAATTAAAAAAAATCTACATACTTTTGTCAAAATTAGTAACCTATATAATAAGGTAAAAAAATATTTATGGCAAAAAATTTAGTAATCGTTGAGTCACCTGCAAAGGCAAAAAAAATAAGTACATTTTTAGGAAAAGATTATCAAGTAGAATCTTGTTTCGGTCACATTGCAGATTTGCCATCTAAAGAGTTAGGTGTTGATGTGGAAGGAGATTTTTCACCTAAATATGTGGTGTCTAGTGATAAAAAAGACATTGTTAATAAATTAAAGAAATTAGCAAAAAAAGCAGATACTGTATGGTTAGCGAGTGATGAGGATCGAGAAGGAGAAGCAATTGCATGGCATTTATTTGAGCAATTAAAGTTAAAAGATAAAGATACAAAACGTATTGTTTTTAACTCTATCACTAAATCAGCTATATTAAAATCATTAGAAAACCCAACTTCCATAAATTATAATTTGGTAAATGCACAACAAGCACGTCGTGTTTTAGATCGTTTGGTTGGTTATGAATTATCGCCAGTTTTATGGCGTAAAGTTAAAGGTGGTTTGTCTGCTGGTAGAGTGCAATCGGTTGCAGTTCGTTTAATTGTGGAACGTGAACGTGAAATACAAGAATTTAAAACAAAAGCAAGTTTTAGAGTAGATGCAGAGTTTACAAATGCCGAAGGAAAGAAATTTAAAGCAAAATTACCAAAGACTTTCGCAACCGAAAAAGAAGCAGCAACATTTTTAAATTCTTGTAGTAATGCAAGTTTTAGTGTAGCAGATTTAACACAAAAACCTGCAAAAAAATCACCAACTGCACCATTTACAACATCTACTTTACAGCAAGAAGCATCACGTAAATTATATTTTCCAGTTGGTAAAACCATGCAAGTAGCACAACGTTTGTATGAAGCAGGATTGATTACTTATATGAGAACCGATTCGGTTAATTTATCAAAAGAAGCAAAAGAAGGTGCAAAAGATGCAATTATTAATTCTTATGGCGAATCGTATAGTAATCCAAAAAATTATAAATCTAAAGCAAAAGGTGCGCAAGAAGCGCACGAGGCAATTAGACCAACCGATTTCTCTTTGCATACGGTAAATATAGAATATGATCAAGATAGATTATACAGTTTAATTTGGAAACGCTCTATTGCATCACAAATGAGTGATGCACAATTAGAACGTACTAATGTTAGAATTAAAAATTCTTCGAATACAGAAATTTTAACCGCAAATGGCGAGGTTATTAAGTTTGATGGTTTCTTAAAAGTATATTTAGAAGGTAGCGATGATGAGGTTGAGCAAGCAGGAATGTTGCCTAAAATGAAAGTCAATGAAGTCTTAGACTACAATTACTTACAAGCAACCGAAAGATATTCTAGAGCAAAAGGTCGCTTTACGGAAGCCTCTTTAGTAAAACGTTTAGAAGAATTAGGTATTGGCCGACCGTCAACGTATGCGCCAACTATTTCAACGGTTCAACGCAGAAAATATGTAGAGAAATCTGCTTTAGATGGCGCGGAACGCAAATATAATCAGTTGACTTTAGTCGCTGGTAATGTTAAAACAAAAACCTTAACGGAAACCACAGGTGCATCAAAAGGTAAATTAATTCCTACAGATATTGGTACAATTGTAACAGATTTTTTAGTGGCGAATTTTCAAAATATTTTAGATTTTGGTTTTACCGCAAAAGTAGAAGCAGATTTTGATGAAATTGCGGAAGGAAATCAAGATTGGATTGAAATGATTAAATCTTTCTATAAAGAATTTCATTTAACGGTAGAAGATGTAAAAGAAAATGCAGAAAGAGAATCTGGTGAACGTATTTTAGGAAAACATCCTAAATCTGGCAAAACTATTTTGGTAAGATTAGGTCGTTTTGGTGCGATGGCGCAAATTGGCGATCGTGAAGATGAAGATAAAATATTTGCTAGTTTAAACCCGAATCAAAATTTAGGTTCTATTACTTTAGAAGAAGCATTAGATTTATTTTTATTACCTAAAAATTTAGGAGATTTTGAAACTAAAGAAGTCATTGTTGCTAATGGTCGTTTTGGACCTTATATTAAATACGATGAGAAATATATTTCTGTACCTAAAGGTGAAAACCCGTTAGATGTAGAATTTGATCGTGCTGTTGAATTAATTCTTGAAAAAAGAGAGGCAGACAAACCAATTGCAACTTTTGATGGCATGCCAGTACAAAAAGGTGTTGGTCGTTTTGGACCATTTATTAAATGGAATAGTATGTTTATTAATGTAAATAAAAAATACGATTACGATAATTTAACGCAAGCAGATGTTAATGATCTTATTGAAATTAAAAAGCAAAAAGACATCGATAAGATAATCCATAATTGGGAAGAAGATGGTATTAGATTAGAAAAAGCGCGTTGGAAAAGATTTAATTTAATTCAAGGAAAAGTAAAAATTGAATTGCCAAAAACTACTAAAGCAGAAAAAATGACTTTAGAACAAGCAAAAGCAATTATCGAAAAAAATACCAAGAAGAAGAAAACAACTCGCAAGAAAAAAACAACCAAAAAGAAATAATTTTGTACATTTGTGTTTCCCCTTCAACATATCGGTATTATTAATTTTATATAAAGTCAAATATGAACTTTGATTTCTTACAACCAGTTTCAGATAAATTATTAGAAGAATTACATTCTTTTGAAGAAATTCGTTTTGGAAATAAAATCGAAATTCATACAGAAAATAATTTCCCGCAATTAGATAATGTAACTATTGCAATTATTGGAGTTGATGAAGATAGAGATGCGATAAACAATACTGGTACAGGAAACAATTTTGATCAAATACGTAAAGAATTATATAAATTATTTGCAGGAAATTGGCAGTTAAAAATAGTAGATTTAGGCGATATTTCAAAAGGAAATTCATTAAATGACACTCATTTTGCAGTTAATGAAGTAACAAAATATTTGGTTAAGAATAATATTATTCCAATAATAATTGGTGGTAGTCAGTCGTTAACGTATGCAATGTATCGTGCTTACGATGCTTTAGAACAAACGGTGAATTTAGTTTCGGTGGATAGTAAATTCGATTTAGAAAATATTGATACTGATTTATGCTCACGAAACTATTTAAGTAAAATAGTGATGAACGAACCAAACAACTTATTCAATTTTAGTAATATTGGTTATCAGACTTTTTACAATTCACAAGATGAAATTGATTTATTAGAAAAACTATATTTTGATAGTTACAGACTTGGCGAAATAAACAAAGACTTGACTATTGTAGAACCAATATTAAGAGATGCTGATTTGGTTAGTATAGATATCGGAGCATTAAGACAAACAGAAGCGCCAGCAAATAACAACACATCACCAAATGGGTTTTATGGTGAAGAAATGTGCGCAATTTTTAGATATGCTGGTTTAAGTGATAAAGTTTCCGCTATCGGAATATTTGAATATAATGAGCAATATGATATTAGAAATCAATCGGCCAAATTAATAGCGCAACTTATTTGGTATTTTATAGAAGGTGTTAATTTTAGAATTAAAGAATATCCGTTTGAATCTAAAAAAAAGTACTTAAAATATATGGTACCAATAGATAATGATACCATAAATTTTTACAAGAGTAACAAAAGTAATCGTTGGTGGATGGAAATTAAAGATAATAAATTTAAAAAAGAAACGTTAATACCATGTACATACAATGACTATTTAGAAGCCAATAATCAAAATATACCAGAACGTTGGTGGAAAACTTTAAGGAAATTAACATAAAATTATAATAAACCATTTTTTTATGCGTTTGTATAAAAATCTAAGAACAAAAAATAGTAAATAATTGTATAATTAAAAAAATAGTAATAGGTTTACGACCTGTTAAAAATCACCTATTTTCGTAAGGTTTTAATAGAGTTAAACTTAACAACATAATGAAATATAAAATATTCACAAAAAAAGTAAATTATAATAGTATGGGGCAAAAGATAATTGTAATATTTTTATTGGCAGTCTTTATCTTTAGTTGTAAATCTAATGATAGAGGGCAACTTAAAGGTATTTCTGCAAAAAGAAAATTTTTCTCTGAAAAACCTTTTGGAACAGTTTTAATTCCAGGTGGTTCATTTACGATGGGGAAACAAGACGAAGATATAGCAGGTTCATTAAGTACACCAGCAAGAACAGTTACGGTAAGACCATTTTATATGGATGAAACTGAAATCACAAATAGCGAATATAGAGAATTTGTATTTTATGTAAGAGATTCTATTATTAGAACTCGTTTAGCAATTCTTGCCGATGAAATTGGTGCTGGTGGAGCAGATGATTCTGGTACAGGTGCTTTAGCAAACTATAAATTTAAAGATTCTGCCGATGGTGGTGTTTACTATAAATACATGATGGATAATTATGGTAGTTTAGGAGATATCAATTCGCCAACAGAAGGTAGATTTTTAGATTGGGAAGAAGATTTAATTTTTGATACTAACGATTTTCCAGATGCTAATTATACCGAAGTAATGGATAGTATGTATTTACACACTATCGAAACTTTTGATGGCAGACGTATTATTAATGCAGATAAAATTAACTATTTATACTTTACTTTTGATAATGAAGAGGCAGCAAGATATAAAGGTGCAGATAGAAAGTCTTACATAAAACCTCACAATTTAAACATATATCCAGATACTACAGTTTGGGTAAAAGACTTTAATTATTCTTATAATGACCCAATGCATCAAGATTATTTTTCGCATCAGGCATATAATGATTATCCTGTAGTTGGTGTAGATTGGCATCAAGCAAAAGCATTTTGTAATTGGAGAACTAAAAAAAGAAATGACTTTTTATCAGGTCAAAAAAGACAAGGTATAAGAGAACCGCATTTTAGATTACCAAGTGAAGCAGAATGGGAATTTGCAGCTCGTGGTGGTTATAAATATGCGAAATTTCCTTGGGGTGGACCATATCCGTTTAGTGATAGAGGTTGTTTCTTAGCAAACTTTAAACCACAAAGAGGTGATTACGCATTAGATGGCGCGCTATACACAATGGAAGGTCAATCATATAACGCAAACCCTTATGGTTTGTATAATATGGCAGGTAATGTTGCAGAATGGACTAATACTGCATACAATCCAACTTCATATTTAATTGGTTCTACAATGAATCCTAATGTAGAAGATAAAACAAATCATCGTAAAGTAATTCGTGGTGGTTCTTGGAAAGATGTAGCATACTTTTTAGAGGTACACACAAGAGATTTTGAATATGGCGATACCGCAAGAAGTTTCATAGGTTTTAGAACTGTACAAGATTACCCAGGTAAATAAAATAATAAATATTAATAAAAAAACAACTTTAAAAAACAATTTAAATTATGGCAAAAGGAAGTAAAGTACAAAAGAGAATTTTTCACATGGCATATAGTATTGGTGCTTCGATAGTAATCTTAGGAGCTCTAGGTAAAATATTGCACATGCCAATACTTGGTATTTCTGGTGGTACATTATTAATGATTGGTCTTGGTGTTGAAGCTGCAATTTTCTTTGTTTCTGCTTTTGAACCTTTAGGGGAAGATTTAGATTGGGCTTTAGTTTATCCAGAATTAGGAGCATCGGATGCTAAATCATCAAAAAAAGGAGTTGAAGCAAAAGACGAACAAGGTATG
This sequence comes from uncultured Flavobacteriaceae bacterium, assembly GCA_964420345.1. GTDB lineage: Bacteria > Bacteroidota > Bacteroidia > Flavobacteriales > Flavobacteriaceae > S010-17. Next base: position 8,697 of record CAYQTF010000010.1, on the reverse strand, counting down.
TTATCTCAAAAATTAGATGATATGCTTTCTAGCGCAGGTTTAGATGCAAATTTAATGTCTAATCTATCAACAAGTATTCAAAATTTTAGTGGTGCTGCAGAAAGTATTGCACCAGCAGTAGATTCTATTGCAGCTACAACTAAATATAGTGAGCAATTGTCATTAGCTGCTAGTCAAATGGAATCTTTAAATAGTTTATATAGAGTACAAATAGAAAGTACTTCTCGTCAAGCGGAAATTAATGAATCTGTTGCAAACAATGCAGGCGCTTTAAAAGATCAAATGGCATCTTTAACAAGTAATTTGTCTTCATTAAATGGAGTTTATGGTGGAATGTTATCTGCTATGTCAAGTAAATAATAATATATTAATCAACTTAAAAACTTAAATTTATTATGGCAGGAGGAAAACTATCCGCAAGGCAGAAGATGATTAACTTAATGTATCTTATTTTTATTGCAATGCTTGCAATGCAAATGGATAAAAAAGTATTAACCGCTTTTGGTACAATGAATGAAACGATTACTGAAGCAAGTGCGACAGCAGCAGCATTAAACACAGGTTCTTTAGAAAGTTTGAGTATATTGGCTAATGATCAACCTAAAAAATATGGTCTATTAAATGAAAAAGCAAAATCGTTAAGTACTTTATCTAACGCTTTTAATTCATATTTAGAAGGTTTGAAAACTGAAATGTTATCAAATTCAGACAATAAAAAAGATTACGAGGCAATGAGTAATCCTGATGAAGTTGACAATATGTTTTTCTTAAAAGGAAAACAAACTGCAAAAGGTCAAGAATTTGTATCTAAATTAGATACCTATAGAAATGATGTTTTAAAGTTATTAAGTGATACTGCTAATTCAGAATTAATTGCTAAAATCAATAAAAGATTTAATACAAATGATGATAAAAGTGGTAAAAAAGGTGTAGTGCCTTTTTTAGAAAGTAAATTTGAAGGTTTTCCTTTAATTGCCTCTGTTACAAATATTTCAAGATTACAAAGCGATATTAAAACAACAGAATCGGAAGTCTATGGTTCTTTAGTTGGTGGACAAATGAAATCTGATGTTTCTTTAAAGAAATTTGAAGCAATGGTTGTCTTCAATAAAAATGCATACTATCCAGGAGAACGATTAGAAGGTAAAATTATTCTTGCAAAAAAAGATGAAAGTTTAACTGCAACTAAAGTTATTGTAAATGGAGCACCTGTTAATGCAAAAGATATTCAAGCTGGTCAAGTTATTTTAAATAGATCCGCAGGTAATGTTGGTGATAAGGAACTTAAAGGAAAATTTTATTTTATGGAAAATGGTGAGGAAATCGCCATTGACATTGTTGGTGGTAAATATGCAGTTATTCCAGAACCAACTACAGCAGTAGTTTCTGCTGATAAAATGAATGTTGTATATAGAGGACTTGATAATCCAATAACAATTTCAATTCCTGGGTTACCAACTAATAAAGTAAACGCAAGTGCTTCGGGTCTGACTCATAAAAGCGGCGATAGTTATAATATGAGACCGCCAGCAGCAAGAGAGGTCACAATAAGTGTTTCTGGAAAAATGCCAAGCGGGAAATCAATAACTAGAACTAAAAAATTTAGAGTTAAAGGTATTCCTGCACCAACTGGCATGGTAAGTAGCAGATCAGGTTTCCTAAAATATTCTAAAGGTAATTTATCTAAAAAGTCTATAGGTGCAGAATTAAAAGATTTTGTTTTCGATTTAGATATTTACGTTACAGGATTTAGTATTAAAGTACCAGGAAAACCAACTATTAAATGTAACGGTACAAAGTTTAATTCACAAGCGTTGAGAGCAATTAGTAAAGCAAAACGTGGTGATGTTATTCTTATATTCGATATAAATTCTAAAATAAGAAATTCAACTCAGTTACTTAAGAATACTTCTCAAGTATCTATTGAAATTACAAGTTAAATTATTAAAATTATGAAAATTAAAAAAGGGTTATATATTTTCTTCTTTGCCATATTAGCAAGTAATTTAATAAATGCGCAAGCAAATTTATTAAATGCTACAATACCAGAAGAAATTGGTGTAAAAACTGCAGATCAAGTTGCAGCAGATAATGATAAACCATTACCTTACGGTTATATAGATGATCGTGATATTTTATGGTCTAAAATGGTATGGGAATATATAGATTTAAACGAAAAAATAAATCTTCCTTTTTATTATCCTGCAGATACAAGTAATATTGGTTCTCAAAGAAGATCTTTATATGATACTTTATTAAGAGGTATTAAAAACGGAGATATTGTTGATGTTTATGATGATTCTTATTTTGAAAACAGATTAACTCTTAAAGAAATCAAATCAACACTTCGTAAAGTAGATACTACAGATGCAGGTATCGAAAAATTAAACTTCGGTGAAGAATTAACGGAAGAAGACGTAGATATTAGAGATTTAATTTCTGCGGATATTGAAGGTTTCAAAATTAAAGGTTTATATTATTTCGACAAAAGACAAGGCGAATTAAAATACCGTTTATTAGGTGTTGCGCCAGTTGCACCAGATGTTAATTTTATAGATGATCAAGATAATAATGATATTTCTGAATTGGTAGAATTATTTTGGGTTTGGTATCCAGGAGTTAGAGATATTATGCACGAAATGAAAGTATTTAATGAGAAAAACTCAGCATTCCCTTTATCCTTTGATTTATTATTAAACGCTAGAAGATTTAGCGCTCAAATTTATAGAGAAGAAAATGTTTATGGTAATAGAGATGTTTCATCCTATATTAAGAATAATTCTTTATTTCAAGTATTAGAGTCTTTAAAAATTAGAGAAAATATTAGAAATTACGAATTAGATATGTGGAATTACTAAATTCTATTTTATTAAAATAAAAAAACTCTTACTTTTTTTTAAGTAAGAGTTTTTTTTTGTTAAAATTGTATCTTTGACTTATGAAAATAGATTACATTATTGTTGGTTTTGGTTTAGCAGGTTTAGCTTACGCAGAAGAATTAGAAAAACACAATAAATCATTTATAGTAATTAGTGATAATTCTCAAAATTCATCAAAAGTTGCCGCAGGAATGTTTAATCCTGTAGTTCTAAAACGTTTTACACCAGTTTGGAATGGTAAAGACCAACTAAAATTAGCCATTCCGTTTTATGAAAAAATAGAAGAAAAACTAAACCAATCTTTGGGTATTACTGAGAAAAAAATAATTAAATATGTAGATATTTACGCTATTCTAAAAACTGTAGAGCAACAAAATAATTGGTTTTCCGCTTGCGATAAGCCGGTGATGGAAGATTATATGTTGCCGAAAATTTTTAAAAATACTAATGAGTATATAATTGCGCCATTAGGTTTTGGGAAATTAACAAACACTGGCCAAGTGCGTACTAATTTACTATTAGATAGATATAAAAAATACCTACTTAAAAATAATAAATTTATAGCAGAAACATTTCAGCATAAAGATTTAATAATAAAAGATACTACTGTAGATTATCATAATATTACCGCAACTAAAATTGTTTTTTGCGAAGGGTTTGGTATTAAAACTAATCCGTTTTTTAATTATTTACCATTAAATGAAGCAAAAGGAGAACTCTTAATTATAAAAGCACCAAAATTACAAATTGATTTTATGATAAAAGCAGCAATTTTTATTTTACCTTTAGGAAACGATTTATACAAAATTGGCGCAACATTTAATTGGAAAGACAAAACATCAATACCAACCAAAGAAGGAAAAGAAGAATTAATCAAAAAATTAGAAACTGTAATCGATGTAGATTATACTATAATAAATCAATTAGCAGGAATTAGACCAACCGTAAAAGACCGCAGACCATTAATTGGTAAACATCCTAAATATAAAAATGTTAGTATCTTAAACGGCTTAGGAACAAGAGGCGTTATGTTAGCACCAACAATGGCAAAATTGTTATATCAAAATTTAGAAGAAAATATTGACTTAGACAAAGTAATCGACATTAAAAGATACGAAAATTTGATAAAATACAATTCAAGTGTAACATAGCGTTAATAAGCTTTGTCAAAGTTTAAAACTTTGACAAAGTTTATTTACCTTCAAAATCAATAAACATATTAGCATAAATAATTCTTGAAAGTTTAAAAGTAACAGGAGCAACCAAAATAAGAAGTATCAAAATTGCAATTGAACTAATAACTAAGTCTAAACCAAGCATGTAACAAATAATAAAAACTGCAACAGAAAAAGCAATAGTTAAACCATAAGAAACATACATTGAACCATGAAAAAAACCAGGTTCTATATCGTATTTAAAACCACAATCATTACAATTAGTATGCATATGTGATAATTTTTTTAAATGATATGGATTATTATCTTTATAAAAATCACCCTCATGACAACTCGGACATCTAAATTTTAAAATGCTATATAATTTGGATCCTTTTTTAAACATAATGCTATATAAATTGTATAATAATTTTTCTTATTTTCGCCGATTGCTAATCGACAGCAAATTTAAAATTATAATTTAACAATTAACGTAACTTTAGATGCTAAACGCTCATAATATAACAGTTTCTTTTTCAGGCGAAGATTTATTTGCCGGTATCAGTTTTAAATTAGTTTCTGGAGACAGAATTGGTTTGGTTGGTAAGAATGGTGCAGGAAAATCAACACTTTTAAAAATTATTGCCAAAGAACAAGAATACGATAAAGGAACAATTGCTTTAGAAAAAGAGTTAAAAATCGGATTTCTAAAACAAGACATAGAATTCGAAAAAGGACGAACAGTTTTAGAAGAATCCTATCAAGCATTTGGAGAAATTGTTAAAATCGAAAAAAAATTAGAACAAATAAATACCGAACTTGCCGAAAGAACCGATTACGAAAGTGAATATTATAATAATTTAATGAACGATTTAGATGAAAATCAAAATCGTTATGAATTGCTTGGCGGATATAATTACCAAGGTAATACCGAAAAAATATTAAAAGGTTTAGGTTTTCAAGAAGAAGATTTTAATAATTTAACCGAAACATTTTCTGGTGGTTGGCGTATGCGAATTGAATTAGCAAAATTATTATTACAAGAAAATGATATTTTACTGTTAGATGAACCTACAAACCATTTAGATATTGAATCAATTATTTGGTTTGAAAACTTTTTAAAAGGTTTTACAGGTGCAATTATGATGGTTTCGCATGATAGAATGTTTTTAGATAATGTTACAAATCGAACTATCGAAATTTCTTTAGGTCAGATTTATGACTTTAAAAAAGCATATTCAGGTTATTTAGTCTTACGTGCTGAAATAAAAGAAAAGCAACTACAATCACAAAAAAATCAAGATAAAGAAATTGAACGAACACAAAAACTAATCAATAAATTTAGAGCATCTGCAACCAAAGCATCTATGGCGCAAAGTCTAATGAAAAAATTAGATAAAATTGAACGTATTGAAGTAGATATAGATGATAATGCAGTAATGAAAGTCCGTTTTCCGATTTCTAAAAATCCAGGAAAAGTAGTTTTTGAAATTGAAGGTTTAGGTAAAAATTACGAAGAAAAAACAGTATTACAAAACGTAAATTTACGAATTGAAAGAAATAGTAAATTAGCATTTGTAGGACAAAACGGACAAGGGAAAACAACTTTAGCCAAAATTATGGTTGGTGAAATTGAACATTCTGGTATTTGTAAAAAAGGCCATAATGTAGAGATTGGTTATTTTGCACAAAACCAAGTAGATTATTTAGACGGCGAAAAAACAGTTCTGCAAACTATGGAAGATGCGGCAACCGATACTAATAGACTTAAAGTTAGAGATATGCTTGGCTCGTTTTTATTTAGTGGCGATGCGTCTGACAAAAAAGTAAAAGTACTTTCGGGTGGCGAAAGAAATCGTTTAGCTATTTGTAAAATGTTATTAATGCCTTTTAATGTATTAATAATGGATGAACCTACAAACCATCTAGATATTGCTTCAAAAAATGTATTAAAACAAGCATTGCATGATTATGAAGGAACGCTTATTTTAGTGTCACACGATAGAGATTTCTTACAAGGTTTAACCGAGTTAGTTTACGAATTTAAAGACCATAAAATAAAAGAATATTTAGGCGATATAAATTATTATTTAGATACGCATAATTTAGAAAACATGCGTGAAGCAGAAAAGAAACTAAACGCCAAAAAGAAAGTCGCTAAAGTTGAAAAACCTAATAAAGAAAAAAGAGAATTATTAAAAAAGGTACAGAAAAAAATTAATAATATCGAAAGTAAAATTTCTAAAACTGAAAAAGAGATTATTAATTTAGATGCAGCACTTGCCGAAAATTATGACGAAGTTTCTAAAAGAGATAATTTTTTCGAAAATTACCAAGCAAAAAAAGATACTGTAAAAATTTTAGAAAACGATTGGGAAAAATTGCATTTGGAATTGGAAAAATTGGAGTAGAATAGAACTAAGATTTCAAACCTGCTAGGTTTTTAAAACCTAGCAGGTTTATTTAATCTTTACATATCGTGTGAATTTGGTCTAATAATTTGAGCATCAGCAAAAAAAAAATAAAAGAAAGTGACATGGCTGAATTAGTGGCTGAAAAAGAACATGTTTTTATAGAAAATCGAAAGTTAATTTATCAAATCGAAACTAAAAAAATACGCTATCAATCAACAAGAATTTGGCATAATACTTGGCAATAATAGTAAATCATATATATCAGAATTAATGAATGGAATTTGTCCATTTTCTTTAACAGATTTAATTGTTAAAAATAGATTGTTAAAAATTGATCTAACAGATTTAATACCTGCTTTTTTATCTCAAAATCAACGATTAAAAGTTAGGAAGTCGATTGAAAAGTTAAGAAAACCAAACTTAAAATTAAGTAAAAAAGATTTTGTATTTGTTTAAAAAAAAACAAGATTAACTTTTTAAATTTTTTATTGTTTTTTTAGCTGAGTTAAAAGTGACCGAATTATTAAAAGTTATTCGTTTTTTTGATTTTATGATTTTTTTAGTCTAAATTTACAACTTAGTATATACGCAATGTCGTTTTTACCAGTCACTTCGCATATACTTTTGTTGTAGAGCATAAAAACTGAAAATCTGAAACTTAAGAAAATCTAAAATATTAATGAAATTTATTTTTATTTATTTATTACTGATTTTAACACTATATAGTTGTTCAACAAATAATATAAAAAAAGAGTATTATGAAAATGGACAATTAAAAGTTATTAGACATTTTAAAAATAATGTGTTGTCAGGTTTAAAAAAAGAGTATTTTGATAATGGAAACATAAAAGCCATTTTGAATTTTGAAAATGGAAAAGCCAACGGTTTAGCCAAAATTTATTTTAAAAATGGGAATTTAAAAATAAGTCAAGATTATGTTAATGGTAAACAAATAGGTATACATAAATTATTCTATAGTAATGGTAAACTTAACAGAATTGGTGAATTAAAAAACGGAAAAGAAATAGGAGAATGGAAAACCTATTTTGAAAATGGGAACTTAAAAGGAGTTGGAGTGTTTGAAAATAATAAAATATTAAACAGTATTATTTATTATAAAACAGGTGAAATTAAATCTAAAAAAGATTCCAATTCTACTAAATCATATTATAAAAATGGAAATATTGAAAGTGTCTTTAAAAATAATTCAACAAAAAATGACAAAATAGGCAACTTAAAAACTTATTTTAAAAACGGCACATTAGCGTCAGAAGTAAACACTAAAAATGGTAATATGAACGGAAGATGCTCATTTTATTATGAAAATGGGAAACGAAAATCTGATGAACATTTTTTTGACGGAAGTGCTCGTTTTTTTGAATACTATAATGATGGTGCTTTAAAAGCAAAAGGCAATTATTATTTGAGTAAACGTTCTGGAAAATGGATATATTATCACAAAAATGGTAAACTAAAAGATATTGGGAATTATACTATAGGTATAGCAAATGGAATATGGAAAGAATATGATGATATGGGGAATTTAATAAAAATAAAACATTGGAAGAATGGAGAATTAATAAAAACTGAATATCCAAAAACAAATAAACAATAACGCTCTACAATAAATAGAACTATGAGCGGTCTGAAAGACCCCGCGATTAGTCCGATGTTGAACTACATCCGATGTTTTTTTCTTTCTATGGGAATTGCGACCGTTTTGTGAAGATATTTAAAAATTCTACAATTAGATTATGTGTTAATTTGGAATTTTTGTTATTGCGAATATAAGTAAATTCAATGAAAGAATCTAATTATTAAAAAGGATCTAAAGTGTGATTGCGTAAAACTATCCGCTTTGTGGATTTAGTTCAACAACGCATAAATGCAATAATGGTTTAGTTTTTAAACCCAAAGGTCGTTTTGTGTTTTTAAGTCCGCAAAATTTTTCAAATTTCACTTTTCTATCGGAATTTTAGAAAAATTCAAAAAATTTCACTAATTTTATAACTTTAAAATAAGTGTCTATTTAGCCATTACTGCACTTATACCAACGTTAGCAAGCATAAAAAACCCAAAATAAAACTCACTTAGTGATTGAAAAAATAAGAGCTTTTTCAACGATTAAAAAAACTATTTTACTTATCATTTCTTCAATAATTTGGATTACAATTACATCTAATTTTGGTTTGGACATTCAAACTAATTGGTTGTTATCAACTTTTGTAATTGCCATTATTGCAAATGTTT
>CAYQTF010000009.1:13708-32725 GCA_964420345.1 uncultured Flavobacteriaceae bacterium | reverse complement strand
AACAGAAACCACAAAAACAGCACAAGGTATCAACCTTTCTAATATGGACACTTTAACAAGTCCGAAAAATGATTTCTTTAAATATGTAAACGGTAACTGGTTAAAAAATACAGAAATACCATCAGACAGAACATCTTGGGGAAGTTTTAATGAACTTAGAAAAAGAACAGATGCCGATGCTTTAGCAATATTAGAGGAAGCAATTAAAGAAGAAGAAGCTTCAGGATTAAAAAATGCTTCAAATAATGTGAATATTACAGACCAACAAAAAGCAGTTTATATTTATAAATCTTACACCGATTTAGAAACAAGAAACAAAAACGGAATTACACCTTTAAAACCATATTTAGACAAAATAGACAATATCAAAAATTTAAACGATGTTCAAAATTTTATTATTGAAACACAACCTACTGGTGGTGGCGGATTTTATGGTTTGTACATAGGTTCGCATCCTAAAAATTCTAATATTAATACCGCATTTTTATATCCTGCAAGTTTAGGGTTACGTAGAAATTATTACGTAGATAAAGATGAAGATACTAAAGAAAAAATGCAAAAATATACCGAACACGTTGGTAGAATGCTTAATTATTTTGGCGAAGATAAAGAAAAAGCGAAAAATATTGTTGCTTTTGAAACCGCTTTGTCTAGTCCTAGAATGACCAAAGAAGATAGAAGAGATGCCAGAAAAAGGTATAACCCAATGACTTTGGAAGAAATATCGAAATTAACACCATCAATTAATTTTGATAAATATATTAAAGGAATTGGAATTAAAAAAATAGATACCGTAATTGTAACAGATCCAAATTATTTTAAAGCATTAGAAAATGTTCTAAAAACTTCTAGCGTTCAAGATTGGAAAGATTACTTAAAATGGACAACTATTGATAGAGCCGCAGGTGCATTATCTGAAGAAATTGATATTGCAAATTGGGATTTTTACAGTAAAACACTTAGAGGCGCAAAAGAGCAGCGACCGCTAAACGAAAGAGCATTAAGTACTTTAAATGGTTCGGTTGGCGAAGCATTAGGTAAATTATATGTTGACAAAAAATTTCCGCCAGAAGCAAAAATTAAAGCAGAAAAAATGATTAAAAATATCATTAAGGCTTTTGAAAATAGAATTAAAAAATTAGATTGGATGAGCGATGAAACTAAAGAAAAAGCTTTAGTAAAATTAGGTAAAATGATTGTAAAAATTGCTTATCCAGATAAATGGAAAGATTATTCAAAAATGAAAATAAACAAGACCAATTCTTATTTTGAAAATCAATTAGCAGTAACCAAATGGAATTTTGATAAAAATATTGCTAAAATTGGTAAACCAGTAGATAAAACGGAATGGCATATGTCACCACAAACGGTAAATGCTTATTTTAATCCGTCTAATAATGAAATCGTTTTTCCAGCAGCAATTTTACAACCGCCTTTTTATAATTACCTAGCAGATGAAGCAGTAAATTATGGTGGTATTGGCGCAGTAATCGGTCATGAAATTTCGCATAGTTTTGATGATTCAGGTTCTAGATATGATGGTGACGGAAATTTAAATAATTGGTGGACAGAAAAAGATTCGGAACAATTTGCAATTTTAGGTAAACAATTAGAAGAACAATATAATGCCGTAGAGGCATTACCAGGAATAAACCTAAACGGAAAATATACTTTAGGAGAAAATATAGGTGATTTAGGTGGTGTAAATGTTGCTTATGAAGGTTTACAATTATATTATAAAGAAAACGGAAGACCAGATAAAATAGATGGTTTTTCGGGCGAACAACGTTTTTTTATGTCTTGGGCAACAGTTTGGAGAACTAAAATGAGAGACGATGCCTTAAAGAATTTAATTAAAACCAATACACATTCACCTGGTATGTATCGTGGTTATATGCCATTGCAAAACATAGATGAATTTTATACCGCTTTTGATATTAAAGAAAATGATGAAATGTATCTTAAACCAAAAGACAGAGTTAAAATTTGGTAGTTTAGATTCCTACAATCTAAAATCGCTAATTTTTGAAAATACATTCAAAAATTAGCGATTTTTTATATTTAGTAGCGCAAATAAAATATATTTGCCATTATTTTATACTATTTCACCTTTTTTAGAGTTACATTATATACAAACCAACACTTATTTTATTGACCAAAAAATTACACATAGTTTCCTTTGATGTTCCTTTTCCTGCAAATTATGGTGGTGTTATAGATGTATTTTATAAAATAAAAGCTTTACACAAATTAGGTGTTAAAATTCATTTGCATACTTATGAATATGGTCGTGGAAAACCAAAAGAGTTAGAAGAGTTTTGTGATGATATCACCTATTATAAACGCACAAAATCGTTTAAAAATTTAATATCTAGAAAACCATTTATCGTAAAAACTCGAAACAGTACCGAATTGATCAAAAATCTTAAAAAAGATGAAAACCCAATTTTGTTTGAAGGTTTACACACAACTTTTCCTATTATTAAAAACGGCTTTAAAAACAAAAAAATTTTAGTAAGAACACATAATATTGAACATAAATATTACAATGGTTTGGCTAAAAGCGAAAAAAAATTCTTAAAAAAACGATTTTTTAAAACCGAGGCTCAGAAATTAAAATATTACGAAAATGTTTTGAAAAAAGTAACCAATATTTTAACTATTTCACCATTCGAACAAAATTATTTCACTCAAAAGTATGGAGAAAAAGCAGTTTATATCCCGGTATTTCATAAAAACGAAACAGTTGTAAATTTATCCGAAAAAGGAGATTTTGCATTATATCATGGCGATTTAAGAGTTTCGGATAATGAAAAAGCAGCACTTTTCTTAATAGAAGTTTTTAAAGATTTAGATCACCCGTTAGTTATTGCTAGTAGTTATGAAAATGTTTGCGTAAATAAAAAAATTAAGGAAAACTCTAACGTTTCGTTTGCTATGTTATGTCCGAAAAACGAAAATCAATTAAGCGAATTATTTCATAATGCGCATATAAATGTATTGCCAACATTTCAAAAAACAGGTATTAAATTAAAATTAATTCACGCTTTATTCGATAGTCGTTTTTGCGTAGTTAATAATGAAATGGTAGAAGATACAGGTTTAGAATCACTTTGCGAAATTGCAAATACTAAAAGCGAATTTGCTATAAAAATTAATAACTATTTTTCTAAAAAATATTCTATCCAAGAAATTGAAAATAGAAAAATAGCATTGCGAAATTTCAACACTTTAGAAAACGCAAAAAAAATTATAGACATCTTATAATATTTTATTAATTAAAAATTGTATTTTTGTTTTTACATGACACTCGAAACTTACATAACAGACTTATTATATCGCTACGAATGTGTAATTGTACCTAATTTTGGTGGTTTTGTTGCTAATGCAAAATCCGCTAAAGTAAACGATAATACATTTTCGCCACCATACAAACAAATCACTTTTAACTCATTATTACAAAATAACGATGGTTTATTAGCAAATTATATTTCTCAGGTTGATAAAATGCCTTATGAAACTGCGGTTAATTTCATTAATTTTGAAGTGCAAGAATGGATTGATAAATTATTAGACGAAGAATTAGACTTAAAAGGTTTAGGTGCGTTGTTTTTAGTAAATGATAAAATACAGTTTGAACCTGAAAATACGGTTAATTATTTAACATCTTCATTTGGTTTAAGTCGATTTATATCGGATGATATAGAACGTAAAACACCAATAATCGAACAACCTATTATCGCATTACAAGAACAATTATTAATGCAAGACATTGTTGTTGGGAATCAAAGAGAAATTTATAAAGAACAAGTAGAAAAAATAGAAGAAACCACACCAATATTTATTACTCCAGAAAAACGAAAAAACGCTTCTAATTTCATTAAATACGCGGCAATTTTTGTGTTAAGTGCCTCTGTAATTGGTTTGGGCAACAAAATGTATAAAGACAATGTAGCGCAACAGCAAGTTGTAAATATGCAACAACAGCAAAAAGATCGCGAAGCAAAAATACAGACAGCAACTTTTGTAATAGATGCACCTTTACCAACAATTATTTTAAATACAATTTCTGCTAAAAAAGAGATCTATCATATTATTGCAGGTGCTTTTAGAAGTGAAGTTAATGCAAATAAAAAAGTAAATCAGTTAATTAGTCAAGGTTTTAAAGCAAAGATTATTGGCAAAAATAAATGGAATCTTACGCAGGTTGCATTTACAAGTTTTTCGGATTTAGAAACTGCAAATACCGAATTAGCAACAATTAAAAACACTATTGCTAGTGATGCTTGGTTGTTGGTTAGAAAATAGTTCTTCTTATTTTTTAAAGCATAACATTCTTTATATTTTTAAATATAGAAATTAACTTTACGGTTTAAAAAAAATATTCACTAAGGCATAATTATTGTAGTTACTCAAGTAACTTAAATATTTATTTTGAAAACTATTTTTACAACCTTAATTCTAATAATATTATCGTCTTGCATACCATTAATAATTGCGCCAGACATTGAAGATTATAAAATAGTTAATGGCAAAAGGTTTAAACGAAAATTACCAAAACAAAAAAGTTTTATTTTTAATGACACTAAAAATGCAGGTGAATTTTATCAGTTTGTAGATGCTAAATTTAATTTAAATAATCAATTTTTAGAAAGAGATATTCCTTTTAAAATTAAAAACAAAGAATATCGTTTTTCATTTTATGAAGTAAAGAGAAAAACTAAAACGGTAAATGTCGCTCCAATTTTAATTGATAGCGCATTAGAATCAAAAGGTCATAATGCTATTTTTAAGGATGGTGTTTATATTTCAAGAACAAGTATGTGGTACATTGCCATTACCATTACCGATCAAAATTATAATGATTGTCTAAACGAAAATCATAAAGAATATAAAGAAATAGTAAGTTATTTAGAAAATTTTAAAAACGAATATTTCATTACACATAATTATACAGAAACATTATTATTAAACAAGTCTAATTAACCGAAAATATCTATTTTTGCCAAAAAAAGTAATGACTTCAAAAAACCCAAAAGAATCGTTAACTATATTGACAGATATGGTTTTGCCAGGCGAAACTAACGCACTTAATAATTTATTTGGTGGCGAAATTCTTGCTAGAATGGATCGTGCATCGAGTATTTCGGCACAAAGGCATTCTCGTAGAATTGTTGTAACAGCAAGTGTAAACCATGTAGCATTTACCAAAGCAGTTCCTGTTGGTTCGGTTGTAACTGTTGAATCTAAAGTCTCTAGAGCGTTTAGAAGTTCGATGGAAATATTTGTAGATGTTTGGATTGAAGATAGAGAATCACAAGAAAGAACTAAAGTAAACGAAGGTATTTACACTTTTGTTGCAGTAGATAGAACTGGTACACCTGTAAAAGTACCAGAACTAATACCCGAAACTAAGTTAGAAAAAGAACGTTTTGAAGGCGCTTTACGTAGAAAACAATTAAGTTTATTACTCGCAGGTAAAATTGAACCTAAAGATGCAACGGAATTACGAAAACTCTTTATTTAGTAGTGTCAATTTAAGTTTTCTGCTAATAAGATACTCAAAAAAAATAATATTTTAAAAATACTTATTTACCAAACTTGCTGGTGCATTTTTAAGTAAAAAAGCTACAAATCGCCAACGTTTGGTTATATATGCTTTTTTCTTTTTTCGTTTTATGGCAGTATAAATCTGTTTGGTTGCTTTGTCTAATGGTGCTTTCCAGAAAGTGTGGCCTGTTGCCATTTTTGTTTCTACGTAACCTGGTAATATATTGGTAACTGTTATATCTTTTTTACTTCGGTTTGCTTTCATCCAAAGAGATTCTAAATAACTAGACTGAAATGCTTTAGATGCAAAATAATCTGGCACATGTCGATTTCCTCTAATAGATGCAATAGAAGTTACACCAACTAAGTGACCATAACCTTGTTTGTTAAAATAATTATATGCCAATTGAAACATTCTGGTGTTTCCTAAAACATTTGTTTTTATAGTAGATAATCCAACTTCCCATTCTAGTTTGTAATTTGCCCCACCAGTACCAGAGTTAACTACAATTAAATCAATTTTATCAAAAGGTAAATCTTCAAACAGTTTTCCGCAAGCGTCTATGTCGGTAATATCATTTTGTTTGATGCTATATTTACTCGGATTGGTTGCTTTAATTTCCTTTAATTTTTCTAATCTTCTACCAGTAATTAAAACGTTATAACCGTCATTAATTAATAATTTGGCTAATTCTTTTCCTATTCCTGATGTTGCACCGAAAATTATTGCGTTTTTAGTCATAATACTATTATATTCTTTTACTTTTGCCGATAAATATACAATATGTTTACAACAGGAAAAATAATTTTTGCCATCAGTTTTATAATTGTTTTTGTAATCGCTATGTTTTTCGCTTATGCAAAAGATAAAAAACACCAAAAGCATTATTATAAAGATGTTTGGAAAGTAGCTTTAAGTATTCTTTTAATTATCGCTGCATTTGCAACACTTACTTTTTGGTTACACGATTAGGTTATTACTCAGAGATTCACAAAGAAAAAAAATTCTACTGCAAATTTAGTGGGTAAAAATTTTTACTCAAAACAGTATTCAAATTACGTAACATTTACAATTTTAAAAAAGTTTGAAAGACCGACCAAGAATCTTAATAAAAGAGATATTTAGTCGGTAATTTTTGGTTTTTTTAGCAAAAAAATATCTCAATAGAAATAACATTTTAATATCACTATAATTACAGAACGCCTTATTTTTTTATAAATTTTGTATTTAAAATTTGACCGTTTTCTAATGCTACTTTAATAAATAGAATAGTACCTTGTTTTATATTAGTATCCATTATAAAATCACTTTTATTAGGTTTTAAATTTAGGATTTCCTTTCCTAAAATATCATAAGCAATCAAAGATTTTATGATACTTGTGTTTAACATTTTTACGCCTATTTCTGTTTCACTTTGGTTAAAGATAACTAAATTATCGTTTGTACTATTTTCATTAATTGATAAAGCATTTCTGTTAAATATTAATTCGAATCTGTTATTAAATACACCTATTTCTGTTACTTGAAATTCATAATCTGATTGATGTAAATCATGCATACTATTTAATAGATTATCTTTTAAATATATATTTACATTCTCTAGCATTGCGTTTAAAAATTTAAAAACTCTGTGAAGTATTAATTTCATTGTAACATAAGCATTTTTTTTATTTTTCGACTTGAATTGCTTAAATTTTATCCTATTTTAAAATATGATAAAATGTTTCAAGGCAAATATGTATTTACTCAATTAGTATCCTTAATACCTAAATATGAATTTGATAAATGTGTAAAACACTATAATGGTAATTACAAGGTCAAAAAGTTTACATGTTGGTCTCAATATCTCTGCATGCTATTTGGTCAGTTAACATACAGAGAAAGTATCACTGACATTTTTAATTGTTTGGAAGCACACCAAAACAAAGTTTATCATTTAGGTATAAAAAATCTTGTAAAAGTTTCTACCTTAACTAGAGCAAATGAAAATAGAAATTGGAAAATATACCAAGATTTT
This sequence comes from uncultured Flavobacteriaceae bacterium, assembly GCA_964420345.1. Taxonomy (GTDB): domain Bacteria; phylum Bacteroidota; class Bacteroidia; order Flavobacteriales; family Flavobacteriaceae; genus S010-17. The sequence goes on along the minus strand of CAYQTF010000009.1, from coordinate 25,157 downwards.
GCACAGACATTAATTAAGTTAGTAAGATCGCTATATCTCGAAGAAAATGATTTTACACTTGATTTAGACAATACTGTATATGCTTTAGACTCTTCAACTATAGATTTATGTTTAACTACTTTTTACTGGGCAAAGTTTAGAGAAAATAAAGGTGCAATAAAAATGCATACATTACTTGATTTACGAGGTAATATTCCAACTTTTATATGGATTACAGACGGTAAAATACACGATATAAATATTTTAGATATTATTGTTTATGAATTTGGTGCTATATATTTAATGGATAAAGCTTATATAGATTATCAGAGATTATTCAAAATTAATAATGCATTTGCATTTTTTATAGTAAGAGCAAAAACTAACTTTGCTAATAAACGTATATACTCAAACAAAGTAGATAAAAGTACGGGAATTAAATATGATCAAATAATAAAACTCACAGGATATAAATCAAAAAAATCATATCCAAGTAAAATCAGAAAAATTAAATATTATGACAAGAACCAAGATAAAACATATATTTTTATGACAAATAACTTTAAACTAAACGCAAAGTTAATTGCTGATTTATATAAACAACGGTGGCAAATAGAACTATTTTTTAAATGGATCAAACAGGATTTAAAAATAAAATCTTTTTGGGGTCATTCACAAAATGCAGTCAAAACTCAAATATGGATTGCCGTATCTTCATATTTAATTATTGCATACGCTAAAAAAAAATTGAATTTAGATAAAACAATCTACGAAATATTACAAATTATTAGTGTATCTTCGTTTGATAAAACACCTGTAAATCAATTGTTTAACCAAAACATATTACAAAAAAACAACAATACCGACCCTAATCAATTGAATATCTTTGACTTATAACGCAATGCTAGTGACTGTAGTTCTATATACAAATATTGAAAATATTAGATTCAAAAATGAAATTCAATTTACTTTAAATGTGGAAGAGAATTTGAATTTATCCACCATAAAAATTCCGCCATTAATTTTACAACCATTTATAGAAAATGCTATTTGGCATGGTTTGTCAGCAAAAAAAGGATTAAAAATTTTAACGGTTAATGTCTCTAAAAAAGATACTAATTTTATTGAAATTACCATAACCGATAACGGAATAGGCAGAAAGAAAGCAGCCGAAATAAAAGGTAAAAAATTACATAAAAAAGAATCTATCGGTTTAAAATTAACAAAAGAACGTTTAACAAATTTTTCGAGTAATTTTAAAAACAAACATCTATTATCCTTTTTAGATTTAAAAGAAAATGATAAAATAAAAGGCACAAAGGTTGTAATTAGTTTACCAGTTGTTTAATTTATTCGTGAGTGTCTAAAACCCCAACACCAACTACACATTGGGTCGTGAATATAATATAGAATTGGTTTTGTCATTTTAATATATTTTTATAATTAATTGTTTTTCAATAATTAAAATAAATTGACTTAAACTAAATAATTAAGATTATATTTTTTGGTTTAAATAATATTTTTGGTTCTACTGTTATATTAATGGTGAATTCTGTTTAGCACATTTGTTATTTTCTCGCAAAGTCGCAGAGACGCTAAGAAAATTATGGGTTTTAAGTCGCAAATGTTTGCATAGCAAACATAATTGCGACTTTTTAAGAACTTCAACTCTGCGAATTTGCGAATTTTTTTTTATTGATTAATAATCATTTACAATTCTTTCAATAAAGCAATAGTTTCAGTAGGATTATCCGATTTAAAAACATAAGATCCAGCAACTAAAACATCAGCGCCAGCAGACAATAGTTTTGCACCTGTTTTATCATTTACGCCACCATCAATTTCTATTAAAGCTTTAGAACCACTTTTTTCGATTAAATCTTTTAACTGAATTACTTTTTTATAGGTATTTTCAATAAAACTTTGACCACCAAAACCAGGGTTAACACTCATTAGTAAAACAACATCAATATCGCGTATTACATCTTCTAAAACGGAAATTGGTGTGTGTGGATTTAAAGCAACTCCTGCTAACATTTCTTCATCTTTTATTGCCTGAATAGTTCTGTGTAAATGCGGACAAGCTTCGTAATGAACCGTTAAAACATCCGCACCTATTTCCTTAAAGGTTTTAATGAACTTATCTGGATTAACAATCATTAAATGAACATCTAACGTTTTTTTAGCATGTTTTTTAATTGCAGAAATTACTGGCATTCCGTAAGAAATGTTTGGTACAAAAACGCCATCCATTACATCTATATGAAACCAATCTGCGTTACTATTATTTACCATTTCTATATCTCGTTGAAGATTTCCGAAATCTGCTGCTAAAATTGAAGGTGCTATTTTATGTGACATAATTGTTTGTTTATTCGTGAGACTCTAAAAAATTATTTTCAATTTTTTAGTTAGTCGAACTAATCCCGCTTTTTCAGCGGGATATTGGTTTAATACCTCGACCCTTGGGTCGATTCTCATTATTGGGTTCAGGGCTTGCCCTGAGGTTTAATACCTTTTATTATTCATACGATGACTTTGAGTCATCGTATGAATTTAATATGTTCCAAAAATAGCACAAAAAAACTCGCAACAATGTGCGAGTTTTATATTTTATTAAATTACTTATTAACCTAAATATGTTCTTAAAATCTTAGATCTTGAAGTATGTTTTAATCTTCTAATTGCTTTTTCTTTAATTTGTCTAACTCTTTCACGTGTTAAATCAAAAGTTTCGCCAATTTCTTCTAAAGTCATCGGATGCTGTTCGCCTAAACCAAAATAAAGTAATACTACATCTGCTTCTCTAGGTGTTAACGTGTCTAATGCTCTTAAAATCTCTGTTTTTAAAGACTCGTGCATTAAATTTCTATCTGGTATTGGAGATTCGCCAGAACGTAATACATCATATAAATTAGAATCTTCTCCTTGAATTAATGGCGCATCCATAGAAACGTGACGACCAGAATTTTTAATAGATTCTTTTACATCAGAAATAGTCATGTCTAATTCTTTTGCAATTTCTTCTGGTGATGGCGGTCTTTCGTTTTCTTGTTCTAAACGAGCAAACATTTTATTGATTTTATTAATAGACCCAATTTTGTTTAATGGTAATCTTACAATTCTAGATTGTTCGGCTAATGCTTGTAAAATAGATTGTCTAATCCACCAAACAGCATAAGAAATAAATTTAAAACCACGAGTTTCATCAAAACGTCTTGCTGCTTTAATTAAACCAAGATTTCCTTCATTAATTAAATCTGGTAATGTTAAACCTTGATTTTGATATTGTTTCGCTACAGAAACCACAAAACGTAAATTTGCTTTAACTAAACGATCTAAAGCACGATCATCACCTGCTCTAATACGTTGTGCTAATTCTACTTCAATATCTGCAGTAATAAGGTCTACTTTGCCAATTTCTTGAAGATATTTATCTAGGGAAGCTGTTTCACGATTAGTTACTTGTTTTGTAATCTTAAGTTGTCTCATATTCTATAATGTTTTTGCTTTACATTATATTATACGTAAGCTTTATAAAAAATGTTACAAAAAAGTATAATTATCTTAAAGGGAATTGTCTAATTAGTTCAATTCTATCTTTTAATTTTTCAATTCTATCTTTTTTGGGTTTAAAAAACAGCATTGTTTCCTTTATACTTGTATTGGATATTAATTTTGAAAAACCTATTTGTTCCGTCATAAAAGTTTCAAATTTTTCACAAGTTTTCTGATCTTCAATTAAATAATATCTTAATAATGAATATGGTGAAATAAGCATTTTCTGGTCTTTAGTTTTCATAAGGATGTTATTGTTTAATAATAATAACTCATTGTGGTATAAATTAAATTTGGTTCTACTAGTATCTGAACGTTGGCCTAAATGCACTTCTTTTTCAATTATATTAATAGTTTCCATTAAATCATCACAAATTCGAATGGCATTGTTATAATTTAATAATTTAGTTTCGTAAAAATAAGATATTTGATTTATAATACTATTTACAATGCCGTAATTCCAAATTTCAGTAATTTCAACATTGTCATAAGCTTTACCTGCGTTGTGTGCTGCAATTAGTAATGAAGATGGAATGGTAAATTTCTCAAAAGAAATATATTTATTTTCTGAATTATTATTTAAAATATATAACCATACATATATTTTAAATTTTGATAATAAATCGTTTTTTAATGTGTAATATATTGGTAAATCTTTTGCGCAATATAAAATAGAACTACTCTTATTGTTTTTTAGAACTTTTAAGTTTTTTGATAATCTATTAAAGTAATTTTCTAAATCTTCCGCAGTATAAATCTCTTTTGTTTTACTTATAATAAACTTGTCTTGCTCATCATAATTGTATAATTCAATTAGTGAAACATTAAAATGTTTGGATAATTTAATTGCATCTTCTAATGATATTTTTGTTTTACTATTTACTCTTCTGTATGCAGCATCGTAATTAATATCTAAAACAGATGCTACCTCATCTATAAAGGATATGTTTTTATTGCAATTTTTTTTTAATGATTCAATTAGTTGATTGTCAATATTTTGTGATTTCATTTGATTTGATTTTGTGAAAAATACAAATAAAAAATTACTATTTTGTGTTTTTTACAAAAAAATATATCTTTAATTTACATACATTTGTCATCTCAATGAGAAAGAAAAAGTCTTTAAAGTTGTTTTAAAGAAGTAGAAGAACTCTAATTTTTCCCCTTAAAATTAGAGTTTTTTGTTGTTTAAAAGAAAATGTTATTAGTGTTTACCTATCCATAACATTTAAATACAACGTTATATAGTATTGATTTTTATATTGTTAAGTGAACTACTTAGAGGAAAAGTAATGCTTATGATTCATGCATTTGTGATAAAAAAGAACTCAACACAGAACAAGAAATTCTTTTGATTAAAAAAAGCATCTCAATAATTAAATTGAGATGCTTTGTTTGTGAAAAATAAGAATTAAGTATTACTCTTTTCTTGCAGGTCTTTCTATAAGTGCTTTTCTAGAAACTTTTGGTTTTCTAGTTCTTTTGTCAATTCCGAAGTATTTTACTTCAAATTCATCACCCATATTAACTACGTCAGTAACTTTTTCTGTTCTTGCCCAAGCTAATTCAGAAATGTGTAATAAAACTTCATTTCCTGGAGCGTCTAGATATTCTACAACTGCACCAAAATCTAATAGTTTAATTACTTTTACTTTGTAAACTTCGTTTATTGTAGGTTTAAAAGTAATAGAATCTATCATTGCGATTACCTTGTCGATTTTTTCTTGGTTTGTACCTTGAATTTCAACAACACCATTTTCATCTTCATCTTCGGTAATTGCAATTACAGTATCGGTATCTTTTTGCATTTGCTGAATTACTTTTCCACCAGGACCAATAATTGCACCAATAAATTCATTTGCAACAATTACTTGAACCATTTTTGGTGCATGTGATTTAACAGTTTCATTAACTGTAGCAATAGTGTCCGTTAATTTTTCTAAAATATGTAATCTACCGTCACGTGCTTGTTCTAATGCTTTTTCAAGAATTTCATAAGATAATCCTTTTACTTTTATATCCATTTGACAAGCAGTAATACCATCTTTAGTACCAGTAACTTTAAAGTCCATGTCACCTAAATGATCTTCATCACCTAAAATATCAGATAAAACGGCATATTTACCAGATTTAACATCTGTAATTAATCCCATTGCAATACCCGAAACTGGTTTTTTAAGATCAACACCAGCATCCATTAATGCCATTGTGCCAGCACAAACTGTTGCCATTGAAGACGAACCGTTAGATTCTAATACTTCAGAAACAATTCTTACTGTATAAGGACAATCTTCAGAAATCATACCTTTTAATGCACGTTGTGCTAAATTACCATGCCCGACTTCTCTACGAGATGTGCCACGCAATGGTCTTTCTTCACCTGTACAAAATGGTGGAAAGTTATAATGTAAATAGAAACGTTCTTCACCTTCAAAAGTTGGTAAATCAATTCTATTTGCATCTCTAGAACCACCTAAAGTTACGGTTGCTAATGCTTGTGTTTCACCACGAGTAAATAATGCAGAACCGTGTGTTGATGGTAAGTAATCTACTTCACACCAAATATCTCTAATTTCTGTAGTTTTTCTTCCATCTAAACGAATTCCTTCATCCATAGTAAGATTACGGATTGCTTCTTTTTGAGAATCTTTAAAGTATCTAGAAACTAATTTTCCTTTTTCTTCTAACTCTTCTTCGGTAAATAAAGCTTTAACTTCGTCTTTAATTTCAGAGAATTTTTCTTCTCTTTCTTTTTTTGAAGTTCCTAATTTTGCTACAGCATAACATTTATCGTAAGCAAAATCGTTTACTTTTTTCTGTGTTTCTTCGCAAGTTTCTTCTTGTTCGTATTCTCTAGTTTCTAAAACACGACCTGCTTTTTTCGCTAAGTTTAATTGCGCTTGACATTGTACTTTTATAGCTTCGTGTGCAAATTTAATTGCATCTGCCATTTCTTTTTCAGAACATTCATCAAATTCACCTTCAACCATCATAACAGATTCTGCCGAAGCACCAACCATCATGTCCATATCTGCTTTTTCTAAATTTGCTCTACTTGGATTGATAACAAACTCGCCATCAATTCTTGCTACTCTAACTTCTGAAATTGGATATTCAAAAGGAATATCTGTCAATGCAATACAAGCCGATGCTGCTAAACCTGCTAATGAGTCTGGCATAACATCTTCGTCTGCAGACATTAATTGAATCATTACTTGAGTTCCTGCATGATAATCTTTTGGAAATAATGGTCTTAAAACTCTGTCTATTAGACGCATTACTAAAATTTCTTCATTACTTGGTCTTGCTTCTCTTTTAAAGAAACCACCTGGATAACGACCAGCAGCAGCAAATTTTTCTCTATAATCTACTGTTAATGGTAAGAAGTTTAATCCTTCTTTTGCTTGGTAAGAGGAAACTACTGTTGCTAACAACATTGTTTTGCCTTGTCTTACTACAACCGATCCGTGTGCTTGTTTTGCTAAACGACCAGTTTCAATGGTGATGACTCTTCCGTCATCTAATTTAATTTCTTCCGTAAATAATTCTGGAATCATACTTTTTTAATTTTTGTTTACAGTCTTCAATCTGCAAACTGGTTAAACATTTTTTACTTTAGTTGTGTGTTTAAGTAACCAATGAAGTTTTCTGTTTTCGTGAAATTTTGTTCGCCACGAATGATAATTTTTCTCGCAAAGTCGCAAAGTCGCGAAGTTGAAAGGAGGTTTTTTCGTGATTTTTGTTCGCCACGAATACACGAATGTATTTCGAAGTCTTATTTTTAATTCTAGTGTTTTTCCACAAAGCAAATTAATTCGTGCATTCGTGGCACAACCATAAAAACAAAAAAGAGGCAATTGCCTCTCTTTTAGTCTTGAAATTATTTTCTAATTCCTAATTCTTTTATTATTGCACGATAACGTAATACATCTGTTTTGATTAGATAATCTAATAAACTTTTACGTTTACCTACCAGTTTTACTAAAGAACGTTCTGTATTATAATCTTTGCGATTATTTTTTAAATGCCCTGATAAATGGTTAATTCTGAATGTAAATAAGGCGATTTGCCCTTCAGCAGAACCTGTGTTTGTTACCGCTTTACCGTGCTTTGCGAAAATTTCCGCTTTAATTTCTTTTGTTAAATACATGCTAATATTATTTTAAATGATTTTTATGTATAACCTTTTGTCCCGACCTTTCGGGAAGGTTTTGAGCGTGCAAATATACTTTATTTTTTTAATTGAGCAATAACAAGGTAAAAGAAAACAGAAAAGTATGTATCTCGCTGTATATTTAAGGTAAATAACGTTTTAATTTAATACCTAAAACGATACGATTAAATAATTTTTATGTGGATTTTGATTAATACTAATTGAAAGTCGTTATCTTTGTGGAGTATAAATCTAAAATAAATAATGTCACAAACAATCGACGAAGGTAAAACCACAGCAATCATTTCTTATATTACTATTATAGGATTAATTATTGCTTTTGTAATGAATAGTAGTAAAAAGAATTCTTTTGCCTCTTTTCATATCAGACAAATGTTAGGAATAAGCATATTTGCTTTAATTAATAGTTTAGTTATAGGAAGATTTTCTTTTTGGGCATCATCGGTTATTACAATCGGTATTTTTGTTTTATGGATTATCGGACTTATTGGTGCAATTCAAGGTGAAGAAAAGAAAATACCTTTATTAGGTGATCAATTTCAAGATTGGTTTAAAAGTATAGGATAGATAACTCTAATTATTATAAATTAAAAAAGACTTGCAAATTGCAAGTCTTTTTTTTATTTAACAGGTTAGTTTAAAGTAATTTCTAAAATAACCCGTGAATTTGAGCATCAATTTTATCAATAATAGTTCCTAAATCTTCTGGTTTATCTACAAAATTAAGATTGTTTACATCAATAATAAGTAATTTACCTTTATCATATTTTGTAACCCAGGCTTCATAACGTTCGTTTAATCTACTTAAATAATCTATGCTTATTGTGTTTTCATAATCACGACCTCGTTTATGAATTTGACCTACTAAAGTCTGAATATCTGCACGTAAATAAATTAATAAATCTGGTGGCGTAACTAGGTTTTCCATCAATTCAAAAAGAGAAGTGTAATTTTCGTAATCACGGTTAGTCATTAAACCCATAGCGTGAAGATTTGGCGCAAAAATATTTGCATCTTCGTAAATGGTTCTGTCTTGAATTATTTTTTTACCTGTTTCTCGTAATTCTAATATCTGACGAAATCGAGAATTTAAAAAATAGATTTGTAAATTAAAAGACCATCGCTCCATTTGACCATAAAAATCGTCTAAATAAGGATTTTCATCTACGGATTCATAATGTGGTTTCCACTTGTAATGTTTTGCTAACAATTTAGTTAGTGTGGTTTTTCCTGCTCCGATGTTTCCTGCAATTGCTACGTGCATACTTAATTATGGGTTTTGGGTAATTTGATGTCGCTAAAGTACTTATTTTTTATGACTTTTTGCCAATAAATAATATTTCCGTTGAAAAAATAAAAAGTGATTTTGTTTAGGGAGTAAATCGATTACAAAACATATAATCACAAAATTAATTGAAATAAATTATTGATATAATATAAATTAATAAATTGATAATCAATATTTAATGAAAATTTTATAGTTAATAAAAAAACAGAAAAATAATTTCAACTTTTATGTATTAATTAACATCGAATAAATCCGATGCAATTCCATCTATAAAAAACAAACCTTTTTCAGTTGCTATTAATTTGTTTTGTGAAATTTCTAATGTTTTATTATTTAAATGCTTTACTGCTTTTTTAAGTAAATATTCTAATTGAGTTTCTCCGAAATTATTTTTTATAACTTCTAACGAAACACCGTAAATTGTTCTTAAACCAATCATAATAGTTTCGTTATACAAATCGTTTTTAGATAATGTTTCTATTTCGCTTGGTAATTTATTTTCCGCTAACGATTTAATATATTTAGTGTTATTAGCAACATTCCAACTTCGTTGTTTTCCATTAAAAGAATGTGCGGAAGGTCCAATACCTAAATAATTTTCACCTAACCAATATGCCGTATTGTGTTTAGATAAATAGGTTGGTTTGCCAAAATTAGAAATTTCATAATGTGTAAATCCGTTTGCTTCTAAAGTTTGTTTCAAAACATAAAATTGATTTTGTGCTTTTTCTTCGTCTAATGGTTTTATTTTTTTTGATTTAATTTGCTGTGATAGTAAAGTTTTATCTTCTACAGTTAAAGCATAACTTGAAATATGATTTATGCCTAAATCTAATGCTATTTGAATGTTTTTACGCCAATTTTCATCGCTTAATGTTGGCGTTCCGTAAATTAAATCAATCGTAATATTATTAAAGTATCGAATAGCAACAGATAAACTGTTTATTGCTTCTTTTGCGTTGTGTGCACGTTTCATGAATTCTAAATCTTCATCAAAAAATGATTGAATACCGATACTTAATCGATTAATACCTGCTTTTTTGTATTGTTCAAAAATATTGAGGTTATTAGACTTTCCTTCTTCCTTATCTTGATCAGATATTCTTAAAGAATCAGACAAATCATCTGGGTTTGCTTCTAACGTAATTTCAGGATTATTTATTACATTGTAATTATCGTATATCGTCGATATAATATGTTTAATTTCTTTTATTTTGAGAATGCTAGGCGTTCCGCCACCAAAATAGATGGTTTCGATTGGTTCTGAAATTTCATCTTTACGTAAAACTAACTCTTTTACAATTGCTTGTATTAAATCACTTTTTTTCTTTAACGAAGTAGAAAAATGGAAATCGCAATACGAACATGCTTGCTTACAAAATGGTATGTGTATGTATATTCCTGACATTTAATTTTTACCATATAAGGCATTTGAGTTCAAATAAGGTTTTTTATAACCACAAAAGAATACAAAAGACTTGTGTAACTTTTGTGCCTTTTGTGTTAGAATTTTACTTCTTAACCCGTTTTTCATTCTGTTTTACAAAAGCCGACCAACCAGAATAATTTTTACCAACCGTAATTCTATCTTTATTATAAAAATGACAAACTGCGGCTGCCAAACCATCGGTTGAATCTAAGTTTTTAGGTAATGTTTTTAAATTTAAAAGACTTTGTAACATTTTTGCAACCTGCTCTTTTGAAGCATTTCCGTTGCCCGTAATTGCCATTTTTATTTTTTTTGGTGCGTATTCGGTTATGGCAACTTCTTTTGCTAATCCTGCAGCCATTGCAACACCTTGCGCACGACCTAATTTTAACATAGATTGTACGTTTTTACCAAAAAAAGGAGCTTCAATTGCAATTTCATCAGGATGATATTCTTCAATTAATTGTGTGGTTCTTTCAAATATTTTTTTTAACCTTAAATAATGATCAGGGTATTTTTTTAATTGTAATTCGTTTAGAATAACAAATTCCATTTTATTATTAACTACTTTTATGATGCCAAAACCCATAATGGTAGTTCCTGGATCAATGCCTAATATGATGGTTTCTTTACTCAATTATTTTGTTGTTTCTTTGTAATATCAAAAGTACAATAAAATGTTTAATCGTTTATTTGTTTATTGGTGTTTATCCTAAACGAACTATCTCGAAGTATCAAAAAAACATAAGATCTGCCACGAATGCACGAATTTTATAGATTAAAAAAATTATAGTAAAGTTAATTCATGTATTCGTTGCAAAAAATAAAAGGTATTAAACCAATATCCCGCTGAAAAAGAGGGATTAATTCGGCTAACTAAAAAATTGAAAATAATTTTTTAGAGTCTCACGAATAAAAAAAGAATACAACTCTCAACAGAATGTTAAGGAGTTTTGTAGAAGAAACAAATTCACGAAAAACAGATAAATTAATGAATAAATATCGTAAATTTTTATTTTTC
>CAYQTF010000009.1:8331-13608 GCA_964420345.1 uncultured Flavobacteriaceae bacterium | reverse complement strand
AAATTCACGAAAAACAGATAAATTAATGAATAAATATCGTAAATTTTTATTTTTCCTTATAAAATTAGCACTTGTTGTTGGTGCTTTTTACTTTATTTATAATAAAACGGTTCATAATTCTTCTATTTCGTTAAATGAATTTGTTTTACAACTAGAACAGATTTTTAAAAATAATTATAAGGCTATTTTTGTCTTATTTCTATTCACTTTTTTGAATTGGTTTTTTGAAGTTATAAAATGGAAGGTTTTAGTAAACTCTATAAAAAATATTTCTGTTTTAGAAGCTGCTAAACAAAGTTTAGGTTCTTTAACGGCATCCTTATTTACACCTAATAGAATCGGCGAATATGGTGCAAAAGCAATGTGTTTTATTAAAGAATCACGTAAAAAAATAGTGCTTTTAAATTTAATTTCTAACATTTCACAAATGCTAATTACTGTTTTGTTTGGTATTGTTGGATTATTATTTTTTCTGTTAAATTTTAAAGTTGATTTACCAATTTTAAACTCAAGAAGACTTATATATTATTTAGTGATTATAGTTGTGGTTTTATTAAGTGGAAAATTCTTTATTTCTAAAAAAATAAGAAGTTTTTATTTAACTAAGATAATCGAATTCGTGAAAAGTTTATCTGGAGTTTTGATTTTGAAAACAGTTTTGTTTTCGGTTATAAGATATTTAGTGTTTTCGCATCAATTTTATTTTTTACTGCGATTATTTGGTGTAGAAACCGATTATTTCACATTAATGTATTTAATTTTTACTATGTATTTAATTGCTTCAATAATACCTAGTTTACCAATGTTTGATTGGTTAATAAAAGGTTCTATTGCCGTTTTTATATTTGGTTTTGTTGGTGTAAATGAATTATTTGTTATAAGTATTACAACAATTATGTGGTTATTTAATTTTGCTTTACCTAGTGTAATTGGTAGTTATTTTGTTTTAAAATTTCAGATATATAATCGTGATGAATTATAGTATTAATGAGTTAATTTTTTAGGGTCACACATAAAAGTTGGAGAGAATTATAAAATGGTTTTTTCAAAACATTACAAATGTAAAAAAAAGATTAACGATTGGAGATTGTTGATTGGAGATTTAAGAATTTAAATCTATTACTTCAAAAACCAAAAATAAGTAAACCACAACTTTTATATGTGACCCATTTTTTATTATTACACTAAGAATTCACAAAGAAATATGAAGACTTCTAAAGTTTAAAAACCTGTGTAATCTGTGAAAATCTGCGTGAAAACAATTATACAAAAAAATTAGTTTTATTATTACCAACTAGCACCTGCGCCACCACCGCCAGAAGATCCGCCACCGAAACTTCCGCCGCCAGAAAAACCGCCACCAAAACTTGAAGAACCCGAACTGCTTTGTATAATCATTGGTATTGTAATACTTACGATATGTCGATAATCGCAATTTTTACATTTATGAATCTCTTCCCTTAAACCAGAATTGTATGTTGTGGCACGAGATACTGTTTGTGTATGTGCTTTGTGATATGTTTTAAATGTGCACTCTGGACATGTATTATATTTTGAAAATGGTTTTATATAAGGTAAAATTAAAATATCATCTTCATCTTTGGTAATCCAAACATCATAATCTATGGTATTAAGTTCTTCTTCTATAATTTGCCCATTTTTTAAGAAAAAATCATCTTCAATTTCATTTTTTAAGAACATTTCTTTACCGTTTATTTTACTGAATCTTTTATGTGTTCTGTATTTTGATAAACGATATTTAACAAAAAGCAATCGAATTAAAATAAACGGTAACGGAAAAAGAATCATGTAAAACCAATGTTTTATTCCGAATAAATCTTGGTATTTGTCGTAAAAATCTTCTTTGTTTTTATTAATCTGTTTTGTATTTGAAAAATAATAAAACAACACAAAAAACATGGCAATTATATAAGCAAATAAAACATACCATAATGGGTTAGTTTCTTCTACATAATTAACACTTACACCATCATCATAAATTTCGTTTATTGCTTCTGGTTTACTCAAAATTTGTTGAATTTTTGTTACTCCAGCAATTAAGCCTTTACCAAAATTTCCTTTTTTAAAATGTGGTACTAATTCTTGAGATGCAATTCTGTAACACATTGCATCTGTTAATATTGCTTCTAAACCATAGCCTGTTTCAAATTCTGTTCTACGTTGATCCATAATGGTTAAAATTAACAAACCATTGTCTTTTGTTGCTTTACCAATTTTCCATTTTTCAAATAATTCTACCGCAAACATTTTTGGTACTTCTGTGCCAATACTTGGCAAAATAACGATGGTAATTTCGGCGCTAGAAGTCTTTTCTATTTCATTTATTAATTGGTTTAATTTTGCTTTGTCTTCAAAATTTAAAACGTTATTTGGGTCGGAAACCCAAGTGTTGTTACTTGTTTTAGGATTTGGAACATTGTTTATCTTATACTCTTGTGCAAAAAAAGTAGTGCTTATAAATATTATTAATATAAAAATCCTTTTCATAACTTGGTTAAGATAAGTTTACGATTCAATTGTTTTTCAAAAATACATAAAAAAAGACTAATTTTACACGTAAATTAGATTTCATGATTAAAGATATTACACAAAGCATAAAAAATTATTATGTTGCATTTAAATTAATCAATCAATTAAAATTATGGAAATATTTTTTAATTCCTGTTTTAATTGGTTTAGTTTTGGGTATTGTTTTTATTAGTTCTGCTTATTCATTTTCAGATAATTTAGGCGGTTTTTTATCTAAATATTGGAAATGGGATTTTGGTAAAGGTTTTATTACAGGTTTAAGTTCTTGGTTAGCCGGATTTGTTATTTTAATTCTAGGCATTATTTTATATAAACATTTATTAATGGCTTTGGCTGCGCCGTTTATGTCGCCAGTTTCCGAAAAAGTAGAAGCGCATCTTACCAATACACTAGTTAAAAACACTTCTAATTTCACTAGTCAGTTAATTAGAGGTATTAAAGTAAGTGGAACAAGTTTAATTAAAGAATTACTAATTATTTTACCTTTAATGATACTCAGTTTTATTCCGTTAATTGGTTTAATTGCCGTGGTACTTATTTTTTATTATCAATCGTATTTTGTTGGTATCGGAAATATGGATTATACTTTAGAAAGACATTTAACATATAAAGAAAGTAAGGTTTTTATGAAGAAACATAAAAGTATTGCAGTTGGTAATGGCCTAATTTTTACACTAATGCTATTTATACCTATCGTTGGTATTATGATAACTTTACCTATTGCAACAGTTGCCTCTACTATTGATACTGTCAAAAAATTGAAAAACGAAGGGGTTATTTAATACTTCAGGAATTTTTTAAATAAAAACTGACCATTTTCTAATTGAACTTTTACAAATAAAATTTCTGAGTTTTTATTTCTAAAAACAGTAATTTCTGTGTCATTAACATTTTTAAGAAAAACAGTTTTCCCTAAAACATCAACTATTTTTATGGTACTAATTATACTATTGTTTCGTGTTTTTATAAATATGTTTTCTTTGTTTTTATTTACAACAATTAATTCGTTATTAAATAATTGTTGGTTGGTTGTTTCTAAACTATTTCTGTTTAAAATAAGTTCAAAACGGTTATTTATAAATCCGTTTTCGGTATTATTAAAACTGTAATTACCTTCTAAAAGATTTGTTATAGTATTTAAAACATTATCTTTTAACAGAATAGAGGTTTCATTAAATGCTTCTTTGTGGTCTATACTTATATTAAAATTTGTGTTTTCATTTGTTTGAAAACCTAAAGGTATTATTTCTTGGTTAGAATTTAATTGTCCTTTTGTTTGAATTACGTATTGTTCTTCATTATTTCCTAAAGAACAAAAACTATTCGAAGAATTATTACTAAAGGTTAAAGCATCGTATTGATGGTCAAAATCATTGGTGCCTTCTTCCCTAAATACTAATGCAATTTGATTGAAACTCTCATTTTCGGAATTTGTTAAATTTAACCAAACTTTATCTACATTTTCCGAACTTTTAAAATCATCATTACCAATTGTTACACGCATTGCATTATTAAAAATTGCGGTACTAATTGCATTTGCAGTAACAAAAAAACCTTGACCTGATGCAATATTTACAGTTTTACCTAAAGTGCCAGTGCCAAGAGTCCAAACTGCATAATCTGATATAGGTAAACTGTCGCCATTTGTAGGTAAAGCACTTGCGTGTGTCCAAAAATAAAGCGCATTAATAGTTGGGTTTGTAGTTAAAAATAAATCAGCATTTATAGCAGATGGAAATGGATTGCCTAATAAATTACTATCATCACCATTAGCTTCTGGTTCTTGTTGATCAACGTTCATTTGTAATGTTTGTGATACAATTCCGTTATTAAACGTACCATTAAAATGTGTTATTGGTGTTATTGGATAACTTGCATTTGTGTCGCCTTTTATAGCAAACCCTTTTCCTTGATCCATCGTAGTGGAAGTATTTGCAGATTCCCAAAACTGAGTGCTATTATTAAACTGCCACATTTGGTTTGTATTTGCCCAAGAACTAAAAACATTTAAAGTTTCACTTGTAGATGGCGAAGAAAAATAAGTAAATCTATTTTCATCAAGTAATTCGGTTGTGCTAATTTGTGTGTTATAAATTCCATTACCTGTATTTATGGCGTTATCATTTATTTGAACTACCGAACCTTCTGTGAAAATATCGATAATTCCTTCGTTTATAATATGATTTTGAATATTTATATAATTACTTGCTCTAATTTCTAACAACCCGTTTTCGGTTATTTCTGAAACGCATTTATCAATATTACCATTTATGGAAGTATCGTAATTTCCGTCAATAACTACTGGATGAGTTAAATTAGGATTACCAATTGGAAACCAATCTGTTCCGTTCCAAGTTTTTGCTGTTCCTGTGCAGATTGCGTTTATGTTGTTTGTTGCGTAACCTGAACCATTTCCGCCAAAAAATTTACCTTGTGCGTTTGTGGTGGTAATGCTTAATAATATTATGGTTAATAATGCGTAATGGAACGCTGATGACACTGATTTAGCAGATTTTTGCAGATTTGTATTGATTTTTTTCATAATTTGTTGTTTTATTTCCCGCTCCCGAAGTCTCAAGATCGCAGATTTTCGCAGAATTGGTTGTTGTCTTCTTAATCGTCATTCTGATTGCCTGTGCTGAATTTGTTTCAGTATTTCATAATTTGTTGTTTTATTTCACTTATTATTGCCACAAAGACACTAAGACACAAAGTTTCACGAAATTC
>CAYQTF010000009.1:0-8231 GCA_964420345.1 uncultured Flavobacteriaceae bacterium | reverse complement strand
TTATTTCACTTATTATTGCCACAAAGACACTAAGACACAAAGTTTCACGAAATTCGTTTTTCTCTTTTCTCTTCTCTTTTTTTGTCAACTGAACACTGAATACTGAACACTGCCAACTGAACACTGAAATCACTCCACAGTTCTTACAAATCTTCCGCCATCATCTTGAATAACCAAGTTCCAAAATCCAGAGGCTAATCTGCGACTACTTACTCTTGCGTTTCTAATAATATTAGGCGAAGGAAATGCCAAACCTCCACCACGATAACCAACACCTACATTAGAGGTTACTTCTAAATTACCATCTATTCCTGGCCAATTATTTACGTTTGCATAACCATTAATGCTTAAATTACCATCGCCGTGTAAACCTGTAAATTGTCTTCCTTCTGGATCACCAACCGAAACTGTACGTTCCCAAGCATTACCACTCATTTCCATTGCTCCATAAAAAGTACTACCACTAGAAACTCTACCTGTATTGTTAATGTTTGCAGAAAAAATTCCAACTCTCGCTACAGTATTTAAATTTTGACTTCCGGCATCTATCCAAATATTGCCACTTATACCGTTGGTTTCATAACCTGTAGCAATACCTTCGTTTGTTAGGCTTTGATTTTCTAAAGTTAAATTGTCTGACAAATCAGCATTTGCATTTCCCCAAGAAAATTCATTTGCCACAGGAAAACCTGTACCTCTACATGCTTTTTCAAATTCTAATTCGGTCATTGGTCTTAATGCTGTCCAATCGGCGAAAGAAGCATTTCTAGTCCAATCTAAATAAACCATTGGTAAATGTGGTTCTGTAGTAAAATACTCTGTGCCATTAAATTGTATGCCATATCTATTGCCTAAAAGAGTTTCGCTGCCAGGAATAAAAAAATTAGATTGATCCGTTAAGGAAATTAATTGTGAGTTTGAACTACAATTTAACATGTCAACATATTGTTGTTGGGTCATTTCGTATTTCATATAATAAAAAGCATTAAATCCTTTAGGAAATTGGGCAGGTAAATTTTGTGAAATGGTATCGTTAAAATCATCGCCAGTTTCGGGTAAACTACCAGAACCTGATGTAAATTGATTATCTATATTATTGTTACCTAAACTATTTAGAGTTCCACCACCAATTATAATTGCATTTTCTGAAGTTACTTGATAAGGATTACCACTAGTTCCTTGTTCAAAATTAGCGTAAATTTCGGCATTAATTGTTTGTCCGTCGCCAAGATAAAAACTGCCTTGTGGTACATAAACCATTTCGACACCAAAAACTTGAATGTCTATATTACTTACCGAAGTTACGCCATCAACTCCATAATTCCAACGGATTTGTACGTCTGAAAAATTATTTGTTCCGCTACCGTTTATATTTCTGTGTAAAAATCCTCCTTTTCCATCGTTAGAAATGTCTATTTGTGTGCCTGTCGGCGAAGAATTTCCTGTTAAATTTAATGTAGCGTGTTGCCAAGCATCGGTACTTTCCGCTTGACGGAATTTAACAAACAACCAAACAGCATCCCAATTTTCGGTATCGTGCCAGGAGTTTTCCCAAGCAATATCGAATTGAATAAATGTGTGTTTATTTGTAACGTTACTATTTACTATTTGCGGATTTGTAATTTCTAAGCCGTTAACCAAAGTTGCTTGTGAACGGTTTTTTGTAAACACACTCGAACCACATTCGTTTTGAACGGTTAAAGTAATTAAAAAATCGTCGTTGCTACTGTAATTATGTGTAGGGTTTTCTAAGGTTGATGAATTTCCATCACCAAAATCCCAAAGAAAAGTTGTGTTTGTAAATGCAGGAATTGTGGCAGAATTTGTAAAAGTCGCTTCATTATTATTTTCCGTAAAAGAAAAATCGGATATTGGTAACTGTCTAAAATCGCCATTACTTGGGTCTTCAAATAATGGATTTTCAACCAAACTATTTGCATCGAAACCTAAGGCTTGCCAATCGGAAAAATTAAGATAACCACTTGTAGAACCATTGGTTGTTAAACGAAAAGTTCGAGTTTCATTTATAGGATTGTAATATAAATTGTTATCAATATTCAAATTAGTTGGCGCATTAAAATCGCCATTAAATTGGTATCTTGTAAGTACTTGTGTTTCGTTTACAAAAATATTATTTACAAAATTACCGCTTTGACCGTTTTCAATTAATATGGTATTTTGGTTTGCTGTTGCTGATGCGTAAAATTTATTCCGGTAAACGTTATACACCGTAAAAGGATCTTGCACGTTCATTTGCGCAAAATTATTGTTGTAAAAAATATTATCTCTAACGGTTATGTTTTTTAAATTCCAACCTAAAATAGCATTGCCTTGTGTGGTTAAATTAATTTCTTTAAATTCAGAATTTTGCACAATTACATAATTAAAACTGCTACCAATTGGATCATTTTGTTCGTTGCTAAAATCGATTCCGTTACTGGTGCCTGAAAAACTGCAACCATCTACTAAAGTATAATCGGAATCGTTGGTTTGATCGTATTGCCAAGCGTTAAAATTTATGGCGTCGTTTCTTGTGATGGCTAAACCGAAATTTGTCCATCTAATTAAAGTATGATCGCAATAACTAATATACATGTGATGGTCTAAAAAGAAACTGCCGTTTCCGCCAATTAAATTTCCACCAATAAAAGAAAGGTAGTTTGTTCTGCCAATACCAAAACTTTGGTTGGAACCTGTATTTGCATTAAAATTGCAATTTAATAACACAAAATATTCTTTGTTTCCGTCTCCAGAAGTTATCCAAAGCGAACGGTCCTTTGAGTTTAAAAAATCGCAGTTTACAAAACTAAATTTGCTTAATGAATTTCCTGTATTTGCAAAACCTCTAAAACCAGAAGTTCTGGTTTGGTTATTTACGTCTATGATTAAATCGGAATAGATATGATTTTCGACCGTTGTATTGTTATTTGCATTTATTTGCACAAAATAATGATCTGTATTTATATTGGAATTAATTAAGGTTAATATTGGTCTGTTTCCTGTTCCATAAGCACCAATTCGTAAATTATTTTGATTTAAATTTAAAACGCTGGTAACAGTATAAGTTTCGTTTCTTCTAATTAATGCTTCTCGGTTATTTCCGCCTTCGATCCAAGTTTCTAATTGCGACCATGTTTGCCAAGAGTCGTTTTCGGTAGTTCCTGAATTACTATCACTACCATTTGTTGGATCAAAATAACGTGTTTCGCCAGACCAATTATTTACGGTAATATTGGTTGTTGTGGTATTGCTAATATATGCTGTTCCGTTCCACGCTGTTGCAGTTAATGTAATGGTAAAATTTCCTGATGTGTAATAAATGTAGGCTGCTTCTGGTCCTTTTTGGTCTTGGTTTAAAAACATGGTAGTTCCTGTTACAGGATGTGTTGTTGCTAAATTATTGGTTGAAGATGTATCGCCAAAATCCCAAGAATATGCTACATCTTCGTAAGGTCTATTTGTGCCTATTGCTGTACTATTTACTGCCGAAACTTGCACAGTAAATGGTGCTTCGCCAGAAATATTTGAGATTGTAATTTGCGGATTTATAGTGGTAATATTTAATTGAGTGTTTCCGCCAAAACTGGTATTTTCGCAAGATAAAAATTGTGCGTATGTTAGTAAACAAAAATTTAAAGCGATGATTAGAAATGTGTTTTTCATAAATTTATTTTAAACTTTTAAAGCCATTATTTCTTTTTTTGAAGGGAAGATTTATAAGAAATATGGTTTAATAAATTTAGGTAAAAACAAAGTTTGTTTATCTTAATTTTGTAACAAAGTGTTTTAATTTTGTAACTAATAATGTGTTTTTTTGTAATGAATACAGATTTTTATTATTTTGTATATTTGCTTGGAGTTTCCTTATAAACTTCTTTAAAACAAGTAATAAATAAGAAGATGAATTAAATCAGACCAAGTATAAAAGTTGGAGGCTTTAAATGTTGTTTTAATTTTGAAATTAAATAATGAGTTTAAAAATGATTTTTAACATTGGTATAACAGTAGTAGCAGATTTAAAAGACCGAAACTTTGAGTTAAATACTTAACTTTGTAAAGGTGCTAAATTTTGAGTTGAGCGCAAAATCGCAATTATCTGTTATACATCTTTGTTAGTAACAGGCTTTTATTAGCGTTTAGTATTCATTTTTATTGGGTTTTGTCTTACATCAATAATTTCAATTGTATTATTATTTTGATGAATCCAATAAATTATTTTATAACTTTAATGTTTCATCATATTTGAAAAAACTAGTTATTTAATTAACACACCTTTGTCAAAGTTTTAAACTTTGACAAAGGTTTTAAAACTAATACATAAACCCAAACAACCATAAAGGTATAATATTATCACTTCCAATTTCTATAGTGTCTTTTACTACATAAGCATTTTCTATACCTTTAATTTGTTTTTTGTTTTTACTTTTTCCACCAATTTCAAAAGTAATTTTATTTGCAACTAAAAAATCTGCTTTTTTTGAAGCATTTATTAGATGCTTTTTACTTATTTGATTTAAAAAAAAGGTTTCTCTAATATTACCAATATTTGCTTCATTTCTTACTTGATTATACATTAAATTGGTATTATTTAAATATATTTTTTCTGGTTTGTTTAAACTATTTAGACTTTTATTTGGCACATACAATAGTTGTAATAATTCGGCATCATGTAATAATTTTATGTAATTTTTCATGGTATTTACCGTAATACCTGTTCGCTGACTTAAAGCATTCATATTTGGTTTAAATGGTACAGAATGACTAATAATTTGCAATAATTTTTTTAAGTAAACAATATTAGATGTTTTAATTTCTGCAAATTGTGTAATATCTACTTCTAAAATGGTTAAAATGACTTCGCTTAATTTTTGATGAAAAACTTGCTTATTTTCTTTATAAAAAGGATAATAGCCATAATCTAAATAGTCATCAAAATAAGAAAGAATTCTATGCTTTTTTAAATCGATTGCAATACTAATATGATTTTTTATAATATTTTCTAAGGTAAATATTGGTAATTCTATTTGGGTTTCAAATTGAATAAATTCTCTTAACGAAAGACCTTGCATGTTATATATTACTGCTCTTCTGCTTAAATCTGCTTTTGCATCTTGTATATGTAATAAAGACGAACCCGTAAAAACAACTTTTAAATTTGGCATATCATCATAGATATTTTTAATCTCAATTGCCCAATTTTTATATCGATGCACTTCATCAATTGCTAAAAAAATGCCTCCTTTTTTATAAAATGCATCTGCTAAATCATATAAAGTATGTTCGGTAAAATATAAGTCATCTAAACTAATATATAAAACTTCTTTAGTAGGTTTATAATGTTGTTTTATATATTGAAGAATTAAAGTTGTTTTTCCTATTCCACGACTTCCTTTAATGCCAATTAACCTATTAGACCAATCTATTTCATTTATATAATTACGCACTAAATCTAATTTAGTTACTGCGTATTTATTATAAAATTTTTGTTGTAATTTTTCCATATCACTATATTTATGTTAGTACAAAGATATAAAAATATAATTAAAGTATCAATACAAAGACATAAATACACAAAAAAACATCAACAAAAAGACACTTTTGTATTGAATTACTCCTTAAACCCCAACATCTCATCTACACTACCAACAGTAACCGAATGATAATTAGGTCGTGCTTTTTTATAAATACGCAAAGCATCATCTAAACGATCATTATTTTTTAAAGCACGGTAAACCGTAGTTACATACCAACGACGACCAACAGATATTAAAAATTCTTCTATTTTTTTATCTACATTTTGCCCATGATAATTATGTTTAATCGCTTGTTCAAACCAAACCATCGAAATATATGAATTTGTAGTATGTGTATATTCGCAATGCGCATCTAAATTTTCTAAGTGTTTTGCAGTTAAGGAAGCAGGAATATTACGTATAAAATGTATTTTTTGCTGAATCGCCCAATCTTGATCACAAATATCTTCGACCATCATTTTTCCGTTTTCCCATTTTTCAATGGTTTGCATGACAACTTCAAACTTATCGGATGTTATTTTTACTTGATTATCAGGTATGCCAGGTTTAAAAATCCATTCATTAGTATTAAAATCTATTTTGTTTGGCACTAATAAATTTGCATCTAAATAAGTAATAAATTTTTCAGTAGTAATGGTAGAGAAAGCATGTTTTTTAAAGTAATTCTTTAAGAAAATATCCATTTTTTCTCTTCCAACTTTTGCCTCTAAAGTTTTTAGAAATAGAAAACCTTTTTCGTAAGCGATGTCAGTCATTCCATCATCTGGAGTTCTTCCGTTGAGGTCTAATTTTAGTTTTGTATCTTCTGGATTATCTTTTAAAGCTTCCAAACCTTCGTCTAAATCTTGTCGGCCAATTACAGCTAACATATCTGCATATTTTTTACCGTAAACTGCCTCCATAATTCTACGTTCAAAATAGACTGTAAAACCTTCGTTTAGCCAAAAATCGTCCCAAGTTGCATTGGTAACTAAGTTGCCAGACCACGAGTGTGCTAATTCATGTGCAATTAAAGTAGTTAAACTTTTATCGCCTGCAATAATAGTTGGCGTTGCAAAAGTAAGTCTTGGGTTTTCCATGCCACCAAACGGAAAACTTGGTGGTAAAACGATGATATCGTATTGTTCCCAATTATATTTACCATATAATTTTTCGGCAGCAATCATCATTTTTTCTACATCTTCAAATTCTTTAGCGGCTTTTTCTAATAAAGAATGTTCTGCATAAACACCAGTTCTTTCACTTATTTTACGATATTCAAAATCGCCAACTGCTAAAGCAATTAAATATGGCGAAATTGCTTGTTTCATAGTAAAATTATAAATACCGTTTTCCGATTTTTCTTTCGGGTTTTCAGCGCTCATTACTGCCATTAAATTAGTTGGCACAGAAACTTTTGCGTTATAAGTTAATCTTAATTGTGGTGAATCTTGAATAGGGATCCAAGTTCTTGTTAAAATTGCTTGACCTTGTGTTAATAAAAACGGCTGTTTTTTATCAGCAGTTTGTTGTGGTTTTAAAAACTGTAATGCTTCGGTTTTATCGGTTGTTTCATAATATATGGTAACTTTTTTACTATCTTTTGGTAATGCAATCGTTAGATTATCACCATGTATTTCATCGCCTTTTACTAAATTATAACTTGTTTCTTTATCGTTTACAGTTACATTTTTAATAAGTAAAGCTTTAGCATCAAAATGAATATATTTTGCATTTGCGTTTTTTTCAATTTGATACGTTGCACTACCAGAAATGATTTTCTTTTTAAAATCCACTTTAATATCTAAATCTAAATGTTTAGCAACTGCTTCGTTTGGTTTTGCAAAACTATGTGTATCTGTAGCATATTTTACAGATGTTTTAGTGTTAGTTTTCGGAATTTCTTTTTTATCGGTTGTACAATTCCATAATAAAAAAGATGTAGTTAGTACTATAATTAATTTTTTCATTTTATTTGTTTTAAATCATTAGACAAACTGTTGTAGATTACATCGAAAGTTTGTTTTTTTATATTAATTCTATCGTTCATTACCAAATTTTCAGTTGGTATAAATTTATGTGTTTTTACTCTTAATTTTCCTGGACTTCCACTAAAAAAAGTATACGAAAATCGTTTTTTACAATCAAAAAAAGTGATTGGCACAATTGGTATTTTATGTTCAATAGCCAATCTAAATGCGCCAGATTTAAATTCGTCTAAAATAATATTTTCATCATCTGGTACTTTTCCTTCAGGAAAAATACAAATACTCGTACCATTTTTTAATCTTCTGTTAGCATCTTCAAAAGCCTTTCTGCCACTTTTTTTATCTGTTCTGTCTACCAAAATGCAAGTTCGTTTATAAATAAAACCAAAAATAGGTATGTTTTTTAATTCCTTTTTACCAATAAAAACAAACGGATTTTTAGTAATTGCCAGCATTAACATAATGTCAATCATTGAAGTATGGTTTGGACAAAATAAATAACTTTGTTTAACATCAATGATTTCTTCCGTTGCAACGATTACACTAAAACCACTGGTAAATAAAATGGTTTTTGCCCAAGCTCTAGCAATTTTAAAAAACACAGGATACCATTCTTCTCTAGATATGACAATTATTAAAATAGGAAATATTGGTATAATCGTAAACAAAACCCAACAATAAAACCAAACACGCCAAAAAAGGATTAAAATATATTTAAATATTTTCATAT
>CAYQTF010000008.1:0-33533 GCA_964420345.1 uncultured Flavobacteriaceae bacterium | reverse complement strand
ACAACCGAAGTACTAATTTTTATGTGTACATTTGCACTTATTTAGAATTAATCTATATAAGTTATGATACAGGTAAGTGAAAACGCTAAAGACAAAGTAATTGCAATGATGAACGAAGATGGTTTTAACTACAAAACAGATTACGTACGTGTTGGTGTTAAAAGTGGTGGTTGTTCAGGTTTGTCTTATGAATTAAAATTTGATAAAGAACAATTAGAAAACGACACTCTTTTTAAAAGCAACGACATAAGTATTATCGTAGAAAAAAAGAGTTTTTTATACCTTGCTGGCACTACTTTAGAATATTCTGGCGGATTAAACGGCAAAGGTTTTGTATTCAATAATCCAAATGCACAAAGAACTTGTGGTTGCGGTGAAAGTTTTTCTTTATAAAATTAAACGATTTAATAATTGAATATTTTTTTCAATCTTTAAAATTTGAATATTTAAATTAATTATGAAATACACAGAAGACGACTTAAAAAAAGAATTAGAAACACAGGAATATGAATATGGTTTTTATTCCGAATTAAATGCCGAAACGTTTCCTAAAGGTTTAAACGAAGACATAATTCGCGCTATTTCTAAGAAAAAAGAAGAACCAGAATGGATGACCAATTGGCGTTTAGATGCCTTTAAAATTTGGCAAGAAATGGAAGAACCAGAATGGGCAAATGTGCATTATGAAAAACCAGATTTTCAAGCAATTTCTTACTATTCTGCACCTAAACAAAAAGAACAATTAAAAAGTTTAGATGATGTTGATGCGGAACTTTTAATTATGTATAAAAAGTTAGGTATTTCAATTAACGAACAAAAACGAATGAATAATGTGGCAATGGATATTGTGGTAGATTCCGTTTCTGTAGCAACAACATTTAAAGAAACTTTAGCAAAAGATGGTATTATATTTATGCCGATTTCCGAAGCAATTCAAAAACATCCTGACTTAGTGAAAAAATATTTAGGTACAATTGTTCCTAAAAAAGATAATTTTTATGCAGCTTTAAATTCTGCCGTTTTCACGGATGGATCTTTTTGCTACATACCAAAAGGAGTTCGTTGTCCAATGGAACTATCAACCTATTTTAGAATTAACGAAGGCGGAACTGGACAATTTGAACGTACACTTTTAATTGCAGACAAAGGTTCTTATGTAAGTTATTTAGAAGGTTGCACTGCGCCAAGTAGAGATGAAAATCAGTTACATGCTGCTGTTGTAGAGTTAATTGCTTTAGATGATGCTGAAATAAAATATTCCACCGTACAAAATTGGTATCCAGGAAATGCCGAAGGAATAGGTGGTGTTTTTAATTTTGTAACCAAACGTGCTTTGTGCGAAAAAAACGCAAAAGTATCTTGGACTCAAGTCGAAACTGGTTCTGCTGTTACTTGGAAATACCCAAGTTGTATATTAAAAGGTGATAACTCCGTTGGTGAATTTTATTCTATTGCGGTAACTAATAATTACCAGCAAGCCGATACTGGTACAAAAATGATTCATTTAGGTAAAAACACAAAAAGTACCATTATATCAAAAGGTGTTTCTGCTGGTAAATCTCAAAATTCGTATAGAGGTTTAGTTTATATTGGAGCAAGAGCAGATAATGCCCGAAATTTCTCGCAATGTGATTCTTTATTAATGGGTAATGAATGTGGAGCACATACTTTTCCGTATATAGAATGTAAAAATAAAACGGCACAAATAGAACACGAAGCAACTACAAGTAAAATTGGTGAAGATCAATTATTCTACTGTAACCAAAGAGGTATTGATACCGAAAAAGCCATCGCATTAATTGTAAACGGTTTTAGTAAAGAAGTGTTAAATAAATTACCAATGGAATTTGCCGTAGAAGCAAGAAAATTATTAGAAATTTCTTTGGAAGGTTCGGTTGGGTAGTTTTTGAAATTGAAGTTGAAATCGAAGTTGAAGTTGAAAAAAATATTAAAATGAAGAAAATAATAGTATTAATAGTAATAAGTCTAATCATATTTAATTGTAAAGATGCAGTAAATGGTGCAAAAAAAGGAATAAAAGATGGAGCAATAAAAGCAAGTGGAGAGTTTGCTAAAGAATCTGGTGTAAAACTACATGTTTTTTCTGGCGGAAAAATTGTGGTAAATAAATTACAATATTTCGCACAAGATTCTATGACTTATAAAGGTCAAACAAAAACTTTTGCTGATGCTTTTTATGTAATTCAACATCCTAAAGGAAATTTAATGTGGGACGCTGGTTTACCAGAAAGTTTGGTTGGTAAAGAACCTTTTAATGATGGTGCGTTTACAGTTTCTAGAAAAGATTCTTTAGTAAATCAACTAGAAACTATTGGTTTAAAAATAGAAGATTTTAAATATCTTGCAATTTCACATTCTCATTTTGATCATGTTGGGCATGCTAATCGACTAGCAAATGCAACTTGGTTGGTTCAAAAAAATGAACATGAATATATTACCAATGACATTGCGAAAGAAAAAAATGCCGAAGTTTATAATATGATTAAAGACTTAAAAAAAACAAAATTATTAAATGGTGATTTTGATGTTTTTGGTGACGGAACTGTAATTATAAAATATGCGCCAGGTCACACAATTGGTCATCAAACTTTGTATTTAAATATTGGTTTAGAAAAACCTGTTATTCTAATTGGTGATTTATGGCATTTTGAAGAAAATAGAACCCACAAAAGAGTGCCTATTTTTAATCATAGTAAAGAGGTCACTTTAGAAAGTATGAAAAATATTGAAACGTTTGCAAAAGAAAAAGGGGCGGAAATAATATTACAACATTCACCCGAAGATTTTGAGAAATTAAAAAAAATGATTAATAAAAATAAATAAACTCCCGTAGATTTCGCAGATTTTCGCTGACAGTTTCTTAGCGTTTTTTTGTAATAAGTAGGATTAACAACAAACCGTAAGATCAGAAAAAAACAGAATACCATATTCTGCGAAAATTTGCTAAATCTGCGGGAAAATAAAACATAAATGCTGAAAATAACAAACTTACACGCAAGTGTAAACAATACAGAAATTCTAAAAGGAATTAATTTAGAAATAAAAGCAGGAGAAGTTCATGCTATTATGGGGCCAAACGGTTCTGGAAAAAGCACTTTGGCTGCAGTAATTGCTGGCAATGAAGTTTACGAAGTTGATAATGGAGATATTTTATTAGAAAGCGAAAGTATCATAGAATTAGCGCCAGAAGAAAGAGCGCATAAAGGTGTTTTTATGTCGTTTCAATATCCTGTTGAAATTCCTGGAGTATCAACAATTAACTTTATCAAAACTGCCATTAACGAAAAACGAAAAGCACAAGGTTTAGAAGATTTACCTGCAAAAAATATGCTTCAGTTAATTAAAGAAAAATCAGAGCTTTTAGAAATGGATCGTAAGTTTCTTTCACGTTCTTTAAATCAAGGTTTTTCTGGTGGAGAAAAAAAGAAAAATGAAATTTTTCAGATGGCAATGTTAGAACCAAAATTGGCAATTCTTGATGAAACCGATTCTGGTTTAGATATTGATGCCCTAAAAGTTGTCGCAAATGGTGTGAATAAACTAAAAAGCAAAAATAATGCTGTATTAATAATCACACACTACCAACGTTTGTTAGATTATATTGTACCTGATTTTGTTCACGTTTTAATAGATGGTAAAATCATAAAATCTGGTGGTAAAGAATTAGCACTAGAATTAGAAGCTAAAGGATACGATTGGGTTAAATAAATTGCTATATGTTTTAATAATATACTATATGTATAAAACCTTAAAATCTAAAGTTTACAGTAAAAAATATGAAATTAAAAGATAAATTAGTTACTTCGTTTTTCGAATTAGAAAATAAAGGTATTTTAGACTTAGAATCTAATGTTCACGAAATTAGAAGTAAAGCACTTGCTGATTTTGAGGCAAAAGGTTTTCCTACAAAACGTGACGAAGAGTGGAAATATACTTCTTTAAAATCCGTTTTAAATAAAGATTATACGGTTTTCCCGAAAGAAGAAAATACAGTAGAACTAAAAGATGTAAAGAAATATTTTATTCACGAAATAGACACCTACAAAATTGTTTTTATTGATGGTATTTACTCTTCATTTTTATCGGAAACTACACATCTAGAAATGGATATTTGTCTAATGTCTTCCGCATTAAAAAAACCAAAATACAAAGCGATTATTGACCAATATTTTAATACGATTACAAATAAAGAGGAAAGTTTAACTTCTTTAAATACAGCATTTTCTAATCAAGGTGCTTATATTCATATTCCTAAAAATAAGGTTGTTCCTAAACCAATTCAGATTTTATATTTTTCGACTAAAAATCAAGAAAATTTATTATTACAACCTAGAAATTTAATTGTTGTTGATGAAAATTCGCATGTTCAGATTATAGAACGTCATCAAAGTTTGAGTGATAATGTGGTTTTGACCAATTCGGTTACGGAGATTTTCGCTAATAAACGTGCAATTGTTGATTGTTATAAAATTCAAAATGATCACAAAAATGCTTCATTAATAGATCAAACTTTTGTGCAACAAAAAGACAATAGTATTGTTTCGGTAAACACCTATTCTTTTGGCGGAAAATTAACTAGAAATCATTTAGAATTTAATCAAATTGGTGAATATATTGACTCTAATCTTAACGGAATAACAATTATTGGCGACAAACAACATGTAGATAATCACACCACAGTTTTCCATAATGAACCAAATTGCGAGAGTCATGAATTGTATAAAGGAATTTATTCCGATAGTTCCACAGGTGTTTTTAATGGAAAAGTTATCGTTGCAAAAAAAGCACAAAAAACAAATGCTTTTCAACAAAATAATAATATTTTATTAAGTGAAAAAGCAACGATAAATACCAAACCACAGTTAGAAATTTTTGCAGATGATGTGAAATGTTCACATGGTTGTACAATTGGTCAGTTAGATGAGTCCGCATTATTTTACATGCAGCAACGTGGGATTCCTGAAAAATCTGCAAAAGGTTTATTGTTATACGCTTTCTGTAATGATGCAGTTGATAAAATTAAAATACCTGAATTAAAAGTAAGAATTTCTTCACTAATTGCCTCTAAATTAGATGTTAAATTAGGGTTTTAAAACAATAGAATTTTTAATATGAAAATTTTAATAAAAATAATTCTAATAACAATTATTGGTTTAATTGGTTATGGTTATTATATAAAAGAAACTGACTTGCAAAAAGGTGATGCGTATATTGGTATCGCAATTATGTCTATAGTGTTTATATTAATGCCACTTTTTTTGATAGATAGATATCGAAATAAAAAATTAACATCTTTCATTTACAAACATGACGATAAAAGTCAAAAATAATTTAGTCTTTAGTCTTTAGTCTTTAGTCTTTAGTCAAAATCTAATTCAAATTTCGTTTTTCTACAAAAAACTTAGTAATTAATTTAGCGCATTTTTCTTCTAAAATTCCACTAATAACTTTTGTTTTTGGGTGTAATTGTGTTTTATAATGTTGGAATCCACGTTGTTTATCATAAGCGCCAAAAACCACCTTATCAATTTGAGTCCAATAACTTGCACCAGCACACATTTGGCATGGTTCTAAAGTTACATATAATGTGCAATTTTTTAAATACTTTCCGCCTAAATAATCCGATGCCATAGTAAATGCCTGCATTTCGGCATGTGCGGTAACATCGTTTAACGTCTCGGTTAAGTTATATGCTCTAGCAATTATTTTACCTTTACATACTATAATTGCACCAATTGGTACTTCGTTTTTATCGAATGCTGTTTGTGCTTCTTCGTATGCTTTTTGCATGAAATAATTATCGTCTTTTGGTTGGAGCATTTTTTAGGGTTTTGGGTTTTAGATGAAGGATTTTTTAGAAATCCGAAAAATTTATTTTACAATTTTTTTTTTGAATGAATTGTACTATTATTTTTGCATTTAAATTACTATACAATTCATGTTTTCCCATATTAGTTTTAGTATTTAATAAATCATTCTGATTTAAAATATTTTTAGTTTGTTTAGCAACTGCCTCGCCAGAATCTATAATTTTTATTTTATCACCAATAATTCTTTTAATTTGTGGAATTAAAAACGGATAATGACTACAACCCAAAACCAAATAATCAATTTCTTTTTCGATTAAATTGAACAAATATTTCTTTAGCAGAATATCTAAAGCAATAGAGTTTATTTTACCAGATTCTATTAATGGCACTAAACCTTCGCCAACTTGCTCTATGATTTCTATATCGTTATCAAATTCACTGGTTATTTTTGAAAAAAGTTCGCTATTTAGCGTTCCTTTTGTTGCTAGAATCCCAATTTTTTTCGTTTTAGTTTTTAAAACTGCAGGTCTAATGGCAGGTTCAATACCAATAAATGGAATTGCATAATTTTTTCTAAGAAAATCAATAGCATTTGTAGTTGCCGTATTACATGCAACAACAATTATCTTACAATCTTTTTTGATTAATAAATTGGTGTTTTTTATACATAAATCTATTATTTCTTGTCTTGATTTTTGACCGTAAGGCGCATTTTTACTATCTGCTAAATAAATAGTATTTTCATTAGGTAAAAGCGTGGTTATCTCTTCCCAAATGGAAAGTCCACCAACACCAGAATCAAAAATGCCAATTGGATTATTTTGCATGTTACAAAATTACGGATTTTTTTGTTGGTATAATTTTTGTGATTTATTTGTTCTAACTCTTAAATTTATAATTATGAAAAAATGGCACAAAGTAACTATTCCAAAACCTTGTCATGAAGATTGGAATAAAATGACTCCAAATAACAAAGGTAAATTCTGTGATGTATGTACAAAAACGGTAATTGATTTTACAAATAAATCATCCGTAGAAATTCAAAATATTCTATTTGAAAATAAAGGAAAACGAGTTTGTGGTCATTTTTATAAATCTCAATTAGAAACTATAAATATTGAAATACCAAATTATATTTTTAAAAAACAATATTCACAAGTACGGATTTTTGCTTTAGCACTATTATTAGCGATGGGCACAACTTTAATGAGTTGTAAAACCGATGGAAAAGTTAAAAAAATAGAATCTGTTGATATTGTTGAATTTACCGAACCTTTTTCTGGAAAAGATAAAGTAGATTCTAAAGTTGGTGATACAATTCAAAAAACAGAGAAATTCAAGAAAGTAAAAACATCAATTATTAACAAACCAGTTCCGTCACCGATTTTAGACTCTATAAAAAAACCAGAACCAATAGACCTAATTTTTGGAGATGTAATAATTGAAACAGTTGAAGGTGAAATGGTTTTTATACCAGATGAAAACCAACCAATACATTTCCAAGTAGTTGAAGTACTTCCAGAGTTCAAAAACACTAAAGACAGTTCAAAACAATCATTTAATAAACAAATGAATAAATTTGTAAAAGATAATTTTGATTTAGATATTTCACCAGATTACAACTTTCCAAAAGGTAAAAATAGAATTTCAGTTCAATTTATTATAGATGAAAAAGGAAATGTTAAAGACATAAAAGTAAGAGCGTCACACAAAATATTAGAAAAAACAACCCTAGAAATGTTTAAAAAATTACCTCAATTTATTCCTGCAAAACAAAACGGCAAAACAGTTGATGTTAAGTACAATTTACCAATAAATTTTAATGTTGAGTGAAATTTCTTCCACAGATTTCGCAGATTTTCTTAAAATGTGCTAACTATCTGCGAAAATCAGCGAAATCTGCGAGAGAAAAAAGATAAGTGATTCGTGAAATCTGTATCTAAAAACCGTAATTTAGCAAAGTGAAAAACATCCTAAACACGATCAACAATCCAAAAGATTTAAAAAAATTAAGTCTGAAAAATTTGCCACAACTCGCTAAAGAATTAAGAGCATTTATCATTGATATTGTTGCTACAAAAGAAGGTCATTTAGGTGCAAGTTTAGGTGTTGTAGAACTCACAATCGCTTTACATTATGTGTTTAATACGCCTAATGATTTATTAATTTGGGATGTTGGTCATCAAGCCTACGGACATAAAATTCTGACAGGTAGAAAGGACACTTTTCACACCAATAGACAATTAAATGGCATTTCTGGTTTTCCGAAGAGAAGCGAAAGTAAATACGATGCTTTTGGCGTTGGTCATTCGTCCACTTCGATTTCTGCCGCATTAGGAATGGCTATTGCAAGTAATTTAAAAGGTGAATTCGACAAACACCATATTGCGGTTATTGGCGACGCAAGTATCGCTAGCGGAATGGCTTTTGAAGGTCTAAATCACGCAGGAGTTACTAATGCAAATCTACTCGTTATTCTTAACGATAATGAAATGGGAATCGACCCAAATGTTGGTGCGTTAAAAGAATATCTAACTAACATCAAAAAAGACAAAACAGCATCTTCTGTAAATATATTTGAATCTTTAAATTTCAAATATTTCGGGCCGATAGATGGTCATAATATTTTTGCCGTTATAACGGAATTAAATCGTTTAAAAACTATAAAAGGACCAAAATTTCTACACCTAATTACTAAAAAAGGCAAAGGTTTAAAACAAGCTGAAGAAGATCAAATCACCTATCACGCACCAGGAAAATTTGATAAAATATCAGGCGAAAGAATTGTAAAAAATAATAAAAACACATTACCGAAATTTCAAGACGTATTTGGTTTAACTTTAGTGGAACTGGCTAAAAAAAATGAAAAAATAATTGGTATAACACCAGCAATGCCAACAGGTAGTTCTTTAAAATACATGATTGAAGAATTTCCAGAACGTGCTTTTGATGTTGGTATTGCAGAACAACATGCTGTAACTTTGGCAGCAGGAATGGCAACACAAGGTTTTATTCCGTTTTGTGCTATTTATTCTACATTTTTACAACGTGCTTACGATCAAATTATACACGATGTTGCTTTACAAAAATTACCAGTCGTTTTTTGTGTTGATCGTGCAGGTTTAGTCGGCGAAGATGGCGCTACACATCATGGTGTTTTTGATATTGCCTATTTACGATTAATACCTAATTTAATAATTGCAGCGCCGTTGAATTACGAAGAGTTCCGCAATTTATTATATACGTCTCAATTGAGTTTAGATTTACCGATTGCTATTCGTTATCCGCGTGGTGTTCAGTATTCAGTGTTCAGTGTTCAGTGTTCGGTAAACTGGAAAACTCCTTTTAAAAAGATAGTAATTGGCAAAAGTGAACAACTTGCTTTTGGTAATAAAGTTGCGATTTTAACTATAGGAACAATCGGTAATACAATTATTGAAATTTGTAAAGAAAATAATTACTCGAAAATAATTTCACATTATAATTTTACCTTTATTAAACCTATAGATGAAAAATTATTGCATTCTATTTGCACTAATTTTAATAAAATAATTACGATTGAAGAGGGAACAATAATTGGTGGTTTCGGTTCTTCGATATTAGAATTTATTGCCGAAAATAATTATCAAAATATTAGTTTAAAACGACTTGGCATTCCAGATAATTTTGTCGAACACGGAAAAGTATCCGAATTAAATAAAATTATTGGTTTGGATATTACATCCATAAAAAAAGAAATAAACTTATTTTTATAAAAAAACGACTCCACTAAAAGTGAAGTCGTTTATAATTTATAGATTTTTTCAAATTATTTAATAATAATTTTATGAGATTCTTTTAAATTCTCACCTGTAAAATTAACTAAATATACTCCTTTTGCTAAATTTACAGAAATTGAAGTTCTGCCATTAATAGTTAAAGGTTTTTGATAAACTCTTCTACCATTCATATCAAAAATTTGCATAGTTGCTTTATTAATAATAGTAGATGCAATCGTAAAGTTACCATTAGAAACTGTTGGGTAAATGTTTAATGCGTTATTAATTTCATTATCATTTACACTAGCAGGCCATTGTGAAAACTGACCTGTGAAAAATCCTCTACCATAAGTAGATGCTAAAACTGTGTTATCTGCTGTTCTTAAACTAAAACTAGTTACTTTTACATTTTGCATGCCTTCTTGAGATTGCACCCAATTTGGTTCCGTATCATTAAAATTAGCAGTTCTCCAAACACCTAAATCAGTACCAATAATAACTTCGTTATCTAAAGTAGGATTCATCATTATACATTTAACTGGTATATCTGGAAAATCACCTTCTTTGTTTTGCCAAGAATTTCCGCCGTCTTCTGTAAACCAAATACTTGGCACACCATAATTATGAAAAGTTACCATTATTTCATTTTCATTTTCTCCAAAATCTATTGCTGAAATACTGCCTACAAATGCTGACCCTTGTATGTTTGACCAAATAGGGTTTGTATCTGCATTAGTTATTTTTAATAGTCCACCAAGAGCAGTACCAACAAATAAAGTTGTACTAGAAGTTGTATATGGAGAAAATTTCATTACTGTTGGTGCGCTATTAAGTAATGCATTAGTTAAATTAGTTCTAATTGGTGTAGCGCTATTAACATTAGTAAATCTAGAAATTCTTATAGAATTACCAACAGTTGCATTTGAATATAATATATCTAAATTATCATCTAATTCAGCTATATTAACGAATGTTCCAGCATTTTCTTGTATTATTACATTTAAAAATCCACCAGATGAATTTAATCTAAAATAAGAATTTCCAGTAACTGATGCAATCATATATTGACTATCTTTATCAATAAAACAATACATGCCATCGCCACCAATTACTTCTTGTGAGAAGCTAGTAGTCGATGTTGCATTGTTAATAAAATTTGTTCCGTTATCTTGTGCTCCACCTAAAAATCTTTCTTGATTTATGTTTTGTCCTATCCCAGCTTTATAAAACTGTGTAGTGTTATAATCTCTAAACCTATTTACAATAGTTCCAGCTGCATTTGGAGCGTTGGAAAAAGAAATTGCATACGCAACACCACCATCAGAAAATATCAAACCTCTATTTGAATCTGTAGGATGAAATGTTAAACCATGAACATCTGCATGTGTTAAAGATAAATTTGCTGGTTGTCCATTACCATTAGTCCATTTAGTTATTTGACTCCAGTCATTTCCGTTATTAGTAGATCTAAAAGCATTAATACCACCAACATATACTATTGCATCATTATTTGGGTCAACAGCAATCATTAAATTATAAAAAGATTGTCCTCGAGTAAAATCGTTTGCTGGTATTGAATTTCCGGCATCGACAGGTAATGGTAAGGTTGTTGGAGTTGTATTAAAACCATCTGTTGTTAATTTAATCTGAACAGTTCCGGTTTGAATTAATAAATATATTTTATCTGGATCTGTTGAAGATGCAGCCATTTCTACTCTTCTTCCACCTGGGGAAACATATTGTTGTGTAAATGTATTACCATTAGTTGAAGAAAAAATTGTTCCTCCGCCATCACCAAAAGAATTACTTCTAGTTGTTGACATCCATATTTTATTATCTGTAGTAATCATTAAATCGTTTGGTTGAAAAGGGTTTCCTGCTGGAGTCAGTGGTAAATTGACTTGTGTCCAAGTAGCGCCATCATTTGTTGATTTAAATAAACCTAACTCACCACCAAGAAAATTACCATTTGCATCTTGATATGTAGATTCGCCAATACTAGCAAATAATTCTGTATTACCGCCATTATCCCAAGCAATGATATCATTTACATGGTATTTACCTGGCACTAAAACCAAACCAGCAGGCAGATCTTGATCTATATTATTTATTGTAATATTAACCGTTCCGCTTAACATGGCATCTTTTAATATTTGTCCATCCGCTTGTGTAATCATAACGGAAGGAATTGTGATAGAGGCATTTGTTCCGCCCATACCAAACAATGAACCTACTACATTGTTAACCATAATTACCGCAGTTGCTCCATTGTCTTGAGCATTTAATACCTTATCTGTAAAATTACAATCTCCTCTATCAATAACTGCAATATTACCATTAATTACTCCACCATTGGTAATTGGATTACATGCGTCGTTTGGATTCGCTAACACTAAATTTCCAGAAAAAGAAGCTACGATATCTGGTCCAAATGTGTTAGATTGAATTGCTATAAATGTTCCTGAACCACCTGAATTAATAACAACTTCAGCATCATTAATAAAAGTTGTTGCTCCAGAATTTCCTCCAAAATTATGCACCCAAGTTAGTCCAGCATCTTCAGATTTCCATATACCATTTCCGTTTACTGCACCTTGCACATACGATTCTCCTGTACCAACATAGATAACTTGTGTATTATTTGGGTCAAAAACTATAGATGAAACTGCTAAATTTTCAGGAACATCTAATTTTTGCCAACTAGAAATACCGCTTTCAATATTATCAATTACCCATAAACCACCACTAACTCCACCAGCAAATACTCTTTGATGTGTTGGGTCATTAGGGTCATAAACTGCTGCTCTAGTTCTGCCAGGAACATTTCTTGGACCTCTTTCAACCCAAGCATTTAAATTTTCTCCTGGTACAGCTTTATTTCGTATATTTAATTGCTTTTGTAAAGCAAACAATTTTTCTGGTTCTGCTTTTCCTGTTTTCGGATTCATTTCTAAAATACTTTGTTCTTCAAAATATTTATTTGGCGGAATACTTAATGCTTTTCTTTCTTTTTTTGATAATTGTAATGTTTTTTGATAAGGATGATTATCAATAAAATTTTCGTGTGTTTTTCTTAAATCAGAAATATTATTATCTTTATTATTAATAACTACAACAGTAATTATCACTAAAGATAAAATAGTAAATAGTGTAATTTTAAACTTATTCATAAAATATATATTTTAATTAGTTTGCTAATATCGTAAAAAAAACAACTAAACTTTAAAAAAACCTACCTTTTAGCTTATTATTTAATAAAATTGCAGAACTATCAGACAAACTTGCAACAAAACAACACATTTGCAACAATCTTTCGTAAAGAGCTTCATTAATAACTTGGTATTTTTCTGGTAATAATTCTATAATTATTTTATCATAATGAGAAGCTTTATTTTCGAATTTATTATTTATTGCATTAATAAAAACGGTTAATATGTTTGTAATAATATGGTAACCTGCAATTTCTTTTTCAATTACATTTTTACTTCTGTAAATTTTTTGAACACTTATTTTAATAATATCATTTATTTGTGCTTCATATTTACTTTTTTCTAATAACGAATTGGTGAATTTTCCTTGAAGAATCAGTTCTTCATTTTTAATGAAATTACTAACTACTTCATTAATTAATGTGTTTATGGCTAAAGCTCTTAAATAACTTAATCTATCTTTTCTGGTAGTTAAAGCGTAATATTTTTTAGTATTTATGGTGTCTTTTACTAATTTTATTAAATATTCTAAGGCAAATTCTTCTTCAATTAAACCTAAATTAATACCATCTTCAAAATCTATTATCGTGTAACAAATATCGTCTGCTGCTTCAACTAAATATGCTAATGGATGTCTATTATACGCAATAGCCTCATCTGCTCTTAATTGTGTTAGACCTAAATTTGTTACTACATCTAAAAATGGTTTTGTTTCATGCTGAAAAAAACCAAATTTTTTATCTACAATATGTCTGCTTGGTTTTTTTGGTAAGGATTCTTTCGGGTATTTCATAAATGCGCCTAATGTAGCGTAGGATAATCGCAAACCGCCTTCTACTCCTATTCTACTTTCGGTTAAGATTTTAAATCCGTTTGCATTACCTTCAAAATCTATTAAATCTTGCCATTGTTTTGAAGTTAGTTTGTCTTTAAATTGTTGTCCTTTTCCTGTTTTAAAATATTCGCCTATTGCTTTTTCTCCACTATGACCAAAAGGCGGATTTCCAATATCGTGCGTTAATGCTGCTGCTGCTGTTATCGCACCAAAATCGTTTGCTTGGTAACCTTTTTTTGTCAAGTCTGGATATTTGTTTAATAATTCCTTACCAACCATTCTACCTAAAGAACGTGCTACTACCGAAACTTCCAAACTATGTGTTAATCTTGTATGTACAAAATCGGTTTTAGACAATGGTACTACTTGTGTTTTGTCTTGTAAACTTCGGAAAGAATCGGAAAAAATAATACGATCAAAATCTACATCAAACCCTAACCTTGTTTCGTCTTGGTTTATTCGTAATCTTTTTTCGGTATCTCCGAAACGTTTTAAGGATAGAAGTTGTTCCCAGTTCATAATAATTTTGTTTAATCGTTTATTTGTTGATTTGTGTAATTGAACCAAAAATAAGCTAAATTATTTTAACCATATATTTATAACTTTAAATACTTCTTTTTAAAAATTATAAACAATGAAAAAGCTCTTATTAACATCCAAACGGTAAAGGCAATCCAAATAGCATATAATTTTAAATTGAAATAATCACCAATTAAAAGAACTGGAATAAAACCTATAAATGTTGCTATAATTAATACGTTTCTTAAAGTAACTGCTTCGGCTAGACCTTTAAAAATACCATCGTAAATAAAAGCGATTGCGTTTATGGGTTGCATTAAAATTACGATCCAAAAAATGCTGTAAAACAAATCTAATACTTCGGGTTCATTGGTGAAAATTGCACCGATTGGTTTGTAAAATACAAAACAGATTCCGCCTAAAATAAAACTAACTAAAACGGTATATTTAATTAAATCTTTACTTAATACATACATTTTTTTATACGATTTTTCACCTAATAATCTACCTGAAACTATACTACCTACACTTGAAAAACCATCCATAAAAAAAGCGAAAAACAACCAAATCTGAAAAGCAATAGTTTGTGCAGCAATATAATTATTACCGTATTTAGTAGCGTAGGCATTTGCAAAATACAAAGCTATGTTTAATGCAAAAGCACGTATAAACAGATTAAAACTTAAACCTAACAAACGTTTGATTTCTTTATTAAACGGAAAACTAAATTTTAATGTAAATGGTGTCTTTTTTAATAGTAAAATTAAAGCCATAATTGCCATAATGATTTGTGCAATAACACTTGCTATTGCTGCACCTTCAATATGCATTGGTTGTATAATGTCTTTAATGCCAAAAACTAAAATAAAATCTAAAATAATATTTAATATTACCCCAACAACACTAATTATCATTGGATAATAGGTGTTTTGCAAACCTCTAAATACGCCAAAAACGGAAAAAACAAACAAAGTAAAAGGCAAACCAATTGCTCTAATTTTAAAATATGATGTTGCATATTCTAGTATCAAACCATCTGCATTATACAATTTAAATATTGCGGTTATTGTAAATACAGTTGCAAAATAAATTATTGTACTTAATAGCACGTTTATTACAATTATCTGTGCTGGTAATGATGTAATTTCTTCTAGTTTATTTGCTCCTAAATATTGAGCAACAATTGCTGATATTGCTGAACGTGTTTGAGCAAGTATCCAAATTAATGCCGAAATAAATGATGCAGCAATACCAACTGCTGCTAATGCTTCGGTTGAGTTAATTGCTATATTACCAACAATTGCCGTATCTGTAATTGAAAGTAATGGTTCTGCGATACCTGCAATAATTGCTGGTATGGCTAATTTGTTTATTTGTTTAAAACTTACTTTTTGTTGCATCTTAATCTGTAATCCAATCTAAATAATTATTATTATTTATTACCGAAAATTTAGCATTTGGATATGCTCTAATAAAACCAGAAGGAATTTTTACTTTCTTTTTTGCTTTCCACTTAAACTCAAATGCATCTATAGTACCATTTTTTTCTTCTAACCAATC
This sequence comes from uncultured Flavobacteriaceae bacterium, assembly GCA_964420345.1. Taxonomy (GTDB): domain Bacteria; phylum Bacteroidota; class Bacteroidia; order Flavobacteriales; family Flavobacteriaceae; genus S010-17. The sequence continues at coordinate 17,821 of CAYQTF010000008.1, read as the reverse complement.
AATTTCTTGTTGATCATAAGTTCTCCAAAAATAATTAATGACGTTTATTTTAGTATAATTTTGGTATTTAATACGTTCAGATATTATATAATTCTCCCATAATTCACCAATGTCATTTCGCATATTTAGACTGTTAAAACTATTGATAATTGCGTTTCTAATACCATTATCATAAAAATACCATCTGCTAGATTTACTAATTTCTTTTCTATGATTTCTACTAAACGCTTTTACTTTATAAATTACAAACACTTTACTTAATAAGTCTAGGTATTTTTCTACGGTATTTTTTGAAATACCTAATTGATTTCCTAATTCTGACAACGAAACTTCTTTACCAATCTGAAAAGCAATTAAACGTAATAAACTAATAATTTTATCCGCTTGTTTAATACCATCAAAAATTAAAATATCTTTTAATAAATAAGAATTTACTATTTCGTTTAGGTATTCTATCTTATCTTTAAAATTTGGGTATTGTTCTAACTCTGGATATGAACCAAATAGCAAACGTTCTTCTAATTTTTCTTTGGTAGTTTTATAATCTTCTAAATTTGAAAATTCTAATTGCGCAAATGGGAATAAATATAAGGTATTTTTTCGCCCAACTAAAGGTTCGCCTAACTTATTACTTAAATCGAAAACTGAAGAACCTGTAGCAATTACTTTAATATTTTCTATATGGTCAACAATTAATTTTAATTTTAACCCAATATCAATAATTTTTTGCGCTTCGTCTATAACTAATAAATCGTAATTTTTTAATAATCTTTTGTAGTTTTTAACACTTCTTTCTTCTAGTAATGCGATATCATTAATATCTTCTCCATTTAATTTTAAATATTGAAATGTTGTAGTTTTTAAATAAGTGTTTATTAATTCTGTTTTACCAACTCTTCTAGCACCTAATAACAATAGTACTTTGTTTGGTAAGACCTTTCTAGAAAATTCTTTAAAAAGTGTCCTTTGTATTTTTTGCATTGTAATTAATTTATTATTACCAGTGCAATTTACAAAAAATAACTTTTAACTAACTAAATTAACGTTAATTTAGTTAACTATATGACTGAATTAACGTTAAAATAGTTATTTTGTTTTATTTTATGGGGTTTAAGTATAAAAAAAGCTGCTCAATTGAGCAGCTTTTAAAATTATAAAAATAAGTTTTAGTTAAATAAATACCTAACACCAATTTGCATTTGCCATCTAGAAGATTGAAAACCAGAATCGTCAACTCTATCTAAATTGTCAGCAGTTTCTTGATCAAAACTAAATGTTGGTGTTGTACCATCATCTTGAAAACCTTCAAATCTCAAAAATTGAGATTGTCTTGGTCTAAAGTTTATTTTACCCCAATCTTTATTAATTAAATTTGTTAAATTAAATACATCAAAACTTAATTGTAATGTATTGTTCTTAACAGAAAAGTCTTGAGTCAGTTTAAAATCTACAACGTGGCTCCAAGGACCTCTTTCTGCATTTCTTTCAACATAATCTCCTCTTCGTGAATTTAAATAATCATTACCAAAAATAAATGCGTCTAATTCATCCCAATTTCCTGAAGTTAAGTGAATATCACTTGAATTAGTAGGCACATAAACTAAAGTTGTAAAATCTCTAGAATCATCATTCTGCAAACTACTTGCTCTACCACTATAAGTATAAGAGAAAGGACTTCCTTGACGACCAGAATATACGAAACCAAACGTAGATTTTAAATTTTCCGACCATTTTTTCTCATAAGATACATTTGAAATAATTCTACTACCCGCAGAAAAATTAGAACGAGCAACAGGTAAATTAGAATTTTTACCATCTACATTTTCAATTCCTCTCCATTGTGAGCCGTTTTGAGATGAAGTACCATCAAAAATAGCATAAGCATCACCATAAGAATAAGAAACACTACCTTGAAAACCATTTTTAAACGATTTTGATAATGTCCCAACTAAATTCCATGTTTCACCTTCAGATGTATTTGATGCTAAAATAATTCTTTCATAAGTACCATCAATGAAATCACCTCTATCAAACGTTGGTCTATTATCTCCTGTACCTGTTAAATTACCTACAGCGTTTCCTAAATTTAAATTTTCATAATAAATATTAGAAAGTGTTTTTTGGTATAAAAAGTCACCTGAAAGTGTTAAACCAGCCCAAGGTAATTTTTGATCAAATGCGATATTTGTTTTTACAACTTGTGGTAGTTTAAAATCAGAGGCAAATAAATCTATATTACCACCTGTTTCTCCTGTGCCTGGTTGTGCGCCAACTGGTTGCGCATTAACATCTGGGTTAAATGGAGCAATTGTGTGACCGAAGTCAACATCTTGAAACAAGAAACCACCAGTTACACCATTATTATTATAAGTTCCACCTGGCCAAACCAAAGGTAATCTAGAAGTAAAAACTCCTACACCACCACGAATTTGTGTTTTTCCTTTTCCTTTAACGTTCCAGTTAAATCCTACTCTTGGAGCAACATGTACTGTTGAAGCAACACCTCTACCAACTCTTGCGCCTTGTAAGTCTTTACCTGCAGCTTCTAAAAGGGCAACAGTTTCTGTATTAAAATGTTCATTTACTGCACCATCTTCCCAAATTGGCATATCAAAACGAACACCAACTGTTAATTTAAAATTACTGTTAATTTGCACCTCATCTTGAGCATACAATCCCGCTTGAAAAACTGTAAAATCTGCAGAACCTGAAGACGTATCTCCAGCACCATTTTCAACTAAAGAATAACCTCTTAAATATCGATCAATATCTCCGTTATAAAAATCTTGTAAATTATCATATTGGTATTGACCATAGTTAAATGGAAAAAATAAGTTTTCAACAGAAGACCATTCATTATGTGTACCTAATGTTAATGTATGTTTACCTTTATATATTTCAAAATTATTAGTTAATGTCCAAACATCTGTATTTAATAAGTTGGCAGTAGAGAATGGTTCTGAACCAAATTGAATTCCACCATCGCCATCTCTTATTACTACGGTAGGAAAAGGATTACCTGAAGGATCTCTATCATCTCTTACACTAGTATAACCAACAATTAAACTATTTGCGTATTTATTACCAAAACTAGAATTTAATTCAAATGCTGTTGTATTTGTAGTAGAAGTAAAAAACTCCGAACCATTTAAAAATCCGATAAATCCTTCATTAGAATTTCTTGATTCTAAATTAACTGCTTTAGTATAGTTGTGTTTTAATGATAATTTGTGGTCTTTACTTAAATTTACATCAAATTTAATTGTAAATTTATCACTTTCAAGAGTGAAATCATTTTCATTATAAACACCAATATCATATCCATATTGACTATTAACAAAATCTCTTAATGTGTCTAAACCTGCTGCATCTGTATCTCCTATGTAGTTTTCTGCATTAAATGGTTGTGGTGTAATATCATCTTGTTTTTCATAGTTAAAAAAGAAAAACACTTTGTCTTTTACAATTGGTCCGCCAACTCTAAAACCAAAAGTTTTAGCGGTAAAGTCATTTAATTTTTCTCTATTTTCGCCTTCTGGTGTTAAATCTACAGGAGTCTTACCTGCTAAGGATTCATTTCTTGTAAAAAAGTATGCAGAACCTTCAATTTTATTTGTACCTGAACGTGTAATTGCATTAATTGCGCCACCACTAAATCCACCAATTTTAACATCAAATGGGGCAACTTGTACTTGAAATTGTTCTATAGCATCTAAAGAAAAAGGAGAGACACCAGTTTGTCCTCCATTTGTACCAGATCCTGAAAGTCCAAATACATCATTACTTATAGCGCCATCTAAATAAATAGCGTTAAATCTATTGTTATTACCCGCTATAGATATTGAAAAACCATCATCACCTTCAGTAATAGAGGCTTGTGGAGTTAATCTAACAAAATCTGCAATAGAACGAGAAGTGGTTGGCAATGCATTAATTTGCCTAGCATTTATTGTAGTTTCAGAACCTGTTTTGTTACCATCAAAAAGACTATTTCTATTTGCGGTAATTACAACTTCGTCTAATTGACTAGCGTCAGAAATTAATTTAGTACTTATATTTAAAGTTTGACCTAGTTGTAAATGGGTATTGTTTTTTTCAAAATCTTTAAAACCAACATAAGAAATAATAATTTTATAAGGACCGCCTACTTTCATATTAGATATCCTAAAATGACCATCAAAGTCAGTAACTGAGCCGTAAGAAGAACCTGTTGGAGTGTGAACTGCGGATACATTTGCACCAGCAAGTGGTTCGTTGTTTTCGTCTAAGATTGTACCATTAATTGAAGATCTGGTATTACCTTGACCAAACATTGCAACAGACACAAAAAGCATCACTACAACTAACCATAAATTTGAAATTTTTTTCATTTTGTTTGATTTTAATTAAATTTAATTGATTTGTTTTATTTGAAATTAAATATTTTCGCAAAAGTAATGTTGTTAAATAAGTTTAATGTTATTAAATTGTTAACAAACGTTAAATTTACTTTGCAAAAATACGGTAGAATACCTCTTGTTTTTCAAAAAATTAAAAATTATATTAACATTTTATTAAGAATTGTGAATTAACAAAACTATTGATTGTTAGCTTATTATGGAAAACATCGTAGTAATGATGAATATTCTTAAGAATTCAATTGCTTATTTGCTAATTCTTTTCCTAATTCCACACCAAATTGATCAAAACTATTAATATTCCAAATAACACCTTGTACAAATGTTTTATGTTCGTAAAAAGCAATTAGACTTCCTAAGTTTTTTGGTGTTAACTTTTTAATTAGAATTGTGGTGGAAGGTTTGTTTCCAGAGAAAATTTTATATGGTAGTAAAGAATTAATTTTATGAGTTTCTCCTTTTGTTTTTAATTCTAAATGTACTTTTTCTTTACTTTTACCAAATGCAAGTGCTTTAGATTGCCCATTTAAATTTGCTGTTAATTTTTTATGATGTTCTATATTTCCGTAAAGAGATTCTTCAAAACCAATAAATTCTATAGGTATCATTTTGGTGCCTTGGTGTACTAATTGCATAAAAGCATGCTGCGTATTTGTGCCTACATTTCCCCAAATAATATTACCAGTTTGATAGTTTATTACATCACCATTTCTGTCAATAGATTTACCATTACTTTCCATCATTAATTGTTGTACAAATGGCACGAAATTTTCTAAATATTGCGAATATGGTGTAATTACTTCTGTTTCCGATTTATAAAAATTGTTATACCAAATACTTATTAATGCAGATAAAACAGGAATATTTTGATTAAATTTTGTGTTTTTAAAATGCTTATCCATTTGGTTTGCACCTTGTAATAATTCTTTAAAATTATTAAAACCTAAACTTAATGAAATACTTAAACCGACTGCAGACCAAAGTGAAAATCGACCACCAACCCAATTCCACGTAGTAAAAATATTGTCTTTATTAATTCCGAAATCTATTACTGCTTTTTGATTGGTAGATACTGCTACAAAATTGTGTTTTATGTCTTTGTTAGTTGCCGTTTTTAAAAACCATTTTTTTATGGTATTTGCATTAGTGATGGTTTCCTGTGTTGTAAATGTTTTAGATACAATTACAAATAGGGTGGTTTTAGGGTTTAAATTTTGTAATAACTCTTGTAAATAATCGCCATCAATATTAGAAACAAAATGTGTATTTAGATGATTTTTATAATATCGTAAAGATTCCACCACCATTTTTGGTCCTAAATCCGATCCGCCAATACCTATATTTACAATATCTGTAAAATTTTTATTTGTGTAACCTTTTAATTTTCCTGAAATTATTTTATCTGAAAATAATTCAATTTTATTTAAAGTTTCTTTTATTTTAGGAACAATATTTTTGCCGTCAATTTTAATTTCTTTAGTGGTGAAATCTCGTAATGCGGTATGTAAAACTGCTCTATTTTCTGTGGTATTAATTATAGCTCCAGAAAATTGTTTTTTTATCATATCGTCTAACTGACATTCATTTGCCAAATCTACTAATAAGTCTAAGGTTTTATTGGTTATTAAATTTTTAGAATAATCAATTTTAAATTCATTAATATTAAAGCTTAAATCTTCTTGTCTTGCCTTGCTTTTTTGAAATGCTTTTTTTAAATTAAAATTTTGATTTTCGCTAAAATGCTCTTGTAATTTTTGCCAAGATTTAGTGCTTGTTGGATTTTGATTTTTTAGCATTTTTAATTGTATATTAAAATAACCCTGCTAGGGTTTTGTATGTGTAAAATTATTAATTATTGTTACTATTTTTAATAATTTCATCTACTATATCTATTAATTTAGGGATTTCATTTTCAATTATTTGCCACACTTCTTCTGCATCTACACCAAAATAATCATGTACAACAATATTTCTAAAACCTTTTATTTTAAGCCATTGAATATTTGTTTTACTTTCTTTTAATTTAGTTGATAATCTAATAACAGATTCACCAATAATTACAAAATTCATTAAAACGGCATCAAATGTTTTATCATCTTTATAAAAAGAATCAGCATCCCAAAATTCATCTGAAAATCTTAAAATTTTTAAACAAGAATCATTAATTGCTAAAAGATTTGCTTTATCTTTTTCAGACATAAATTGCAGATTGAATTATTTGAGATTTAAAATATGATTTTATATACTTTTCTCTGCATAAATCAATATCTCTTTGAAAATGATTTTTTAAAGCAGCTTTAAAACGCAACTTTTTTTCAAAAATATTTTTTGTGTTTGGTTGAAATTCTATAATTAAATCTATATCGCTGTTCCTGTTTTCTTCTCCATTTACAAAAGAACCAAACAGACCTAATTTAACTAATTTATAATCTGAAAAAAAAACAGTTTTTTTTTCTTTTAAGTAGTCTAATATTTCTTTTTTATTAGTCATGCGATACAATTATATATCAAATATAAGATTTTTATTCTAATTTTTTAAAGACAGAGTGTCCTTCTTAATTTTTATATTTTCTGTTATTTCAGATTTTTTATAAATAATAGCATCTAATTCCGATTTAATCGATTTTATATATTCCTTATATATAGGTATCATTTCTTTTTTCATAGGGTCAGCAGATGGCAATTTTTGTTTAAACGGATCAACCTGTCGCCCATTTTTCCAAAAACGATAACACACGTGTGGTCCAGATGTGCTACCAGTCATACCGATCCAACCAATAACATCGCCTTGTTTTACAAAATCACCAACTTTTACTTTACGCTTTTTCATGTGTAAATACTGTGTGGAATATTTGTTATTATGTTTTATTTTTACATAATTACCATTTCCTCTGCGTTTGTAAGCAGATTTTGAAACTGTGCCGTTTGCTGTAGCAATAATTGGAGTACCAATTGGTGCTGGAAAATCGGTTCCTTTATGTGCTTTAATTCTATTTCCGTAATGTTTAATTCTACGTTTTAGGTTATAGCGTGAAGAAATACGAGAACTAAATTTTAAAGGTGCTTTTAAAAATGCACGCCTTAAGTTATTAGTTTCTTCATCATAATATTCTGTAATATTCTTAATAGAATCGGTTAGATATCTAAAAGCATAAAATGGTTTTTTATTATGCTCAAAATAAGCTGCTTTTATATTACCAATTGCAACTGAAGTTGTATCATCAATAAATTTTTCTTCATAAATAACTTTAAATTTATCTCCTTTTTGCAAGTGATAAAAATCAATTGTCCAAGCATAAATATCTGACAACGCATAGGTTAATCCGTAATTTATACCTTGTTCTTCTATTGTATTAGAAAGGCTTGATGTAATTACACCCGAAGCGGTTTTTACTACCGTTTTTATTTCCTTACGGATAATTCTAGCGGTTATAGAATCTCTAAAGTCATAAATTACTGTTTCGATTCGGTTACGTTTATATATAAAAATTTGTGCTTTTTCTAAAGAATCTTTACTTGCTAAAATGGTGTATTTTTTATTTACTCTTAAATTTCTAGCAATATCAAAAGTGCTTTTTGTTGCATTTGCAATTTTAAGAATTAACGGATTTTCTACATGGTTACGATCTAATATAACACCAAAAGTTTCGTCTTTTTTAACTTCGCTTTCAATTACTTTATAATCATCTAAAATATAACCAAATCGTTTTTCGATTATTGGTTTTTCTACTATTTTTTCAATAGGTTTTTTCTCTTCTTTACAGGATAATAAAGTTATAATAAGTAATAGGTAAAAATATCTCACTAGGTTGGTTTATAAGGTAACGTCAAAAGTAATATTTATTTTAAAAATTAATAAAGAAATTTAAGTAATTAACCTTATTTAACAGAATCGTGAATCATTGTTGTGTTTCCATTATTCCATTTGGTTAAAATATCGGTAGCAACTTGCGCACCACTTCCTGCCGCAATGGCAAACTGAGATCTAAAACCTGCTAAAACACCAGCAACATATATGTTTTTTGTTACTAAGTGGTTTTCGTTTCTTAATTGCAATCTTTTTTTGTCTTCGGGTAAATTTTGATGTGGCATTAGGTATTTTGTTAAACCTTCTATTTCAGATAAATTAGATGTACCAACAGCAATCACTATTTTATTAGTTTGATATCTTTTTTTATTGGTTGTTACCATTAAAGAATCTTTTAATTCAAGTATCTTATACACTTTTTCTGATTCGATGATATGTATGTGTGGATATTGTTCTTGTAATTGTAATTTACCACTTTCTAATATTTCTTTTCCTGTAGTATTTGGTTTTACGCCTAACACATTGTTAAATAAAGCGTTGTTTAAAGCAGATGATTTTTGATTTAAAATAATACCGATAGTTTTATCTGTTGCGCAAAGTTTGTGCTCCGCAGAACCTAATACTAAAGCGCAAGACATACCTGCAACGCCACCACCGATTATTAAAACATCAAATCCTTTCATATTTTATTAACTTAATAAACCTTGAATATTAGTTGCAAATAGTTTTACTGCAATGGCTAATAATATTACACCAAATACTTTACGTATTACGGCAATACCGCCTTTACCAAAAAAATTTTCTATTTTCTTAGAGGATTTTAAAACGCCATAAACAAAAACCATATTTATTATAATGGCAATTATAATATTAATAGTTTCGTATTCTGCTTTAAGCGAAAGAATTGTTGTCATTGTTCCTGCACCTGCAATTAACGGAAACGCTAACGGAACAACACTTGCTGTTTCTGGTGTATCATCTCTAAATAATTGAACACCTAAAATCATTTCGAATGCTAAAAATAATAGTACAAATGCTCCTGCTACTGCAAAGGAATTTACATCTATACCTATTAAATTTAATATTTCTTTACCAATAAATAAAAAGGCAATCATAATTATAACTGCTACAATAGATGCTTTTTCGGATTGTATATGACCAACTTTTTGGCGTAAATCTACAATAATTGGTATGCTACCTACAATATCTATAACTGCAAATAGAATAAGAGTTGCGGTTAGTATTTCTTTAGGATCTATGATCATTTTTTTTAAATTTTTGGCAAATTTAATTTTTCTTTTTGACTTTTAATGGTTTAATAATGAAAATATTAAACTAAAAAAACCCTACTGAATTTTAATAGTAGGGTTTAATTTAATCATTTGTATTATTTAGGATCCAATAACTATTTCATCTAATTCATAAGTTCCGTCAGAATCAGAATCGCCACTACCAGTGTATTTAAATGCAATATGAATGTTTTGATTATTACATGCTAAATCAACGTTACCCGAATCAAACCAATCTACAAAAGAATCACCATCTTGTACAATGTAAGCTTCTGTCAAAAGTGTCCAAGTTGCCGAAGTAATATTTGCTTCTGTACCATCCCAATCTTCGGAGATTAATAATTCTAATTCACTATTGTCAGAAAAACTATTAGACGTTTTAAAGGTTAAAAAAGTATTTGGATTTAAACATATATCAATTTCTGGACTAATTAACCAAGCAATAGAAATTGTATCATCAGATTGGAAAGAACCAACTCTTGCAGAAATAGATTCATTATATGATACACTTCCTTCAGAAGATTGAAATGCTTCCCATGCTTGAGAACCTGCTTCTATATAATTAGTCCAACCGTTGTTACTAATTAATTCTCCTTCTGTTTCCGTTTCAAAATTATCTGAAAAAATTATGTCTGGATCACATCGTCCTTCAATGCCATTTTCAAATATTACATTAGATGGTTCATTTAATTTGAATATATGAAAATCATCAAAAAAGTTTCTAGCTAAAATTCCATCAACTGCTCCTTGGCCATTAGGTAAACTTTGTGTAATAAAAGATGCAAATGCACTTGTACTTAAAATAATTGTACTACCTTCTTCACAACTCTCTAAAACTCTTTCACCATTAAATTGATCGCTTGATTCAGCACCAAATGTTTGAGGAACATCTCCTAAAACAGCATTTCTAAGAAATTGCATATCATTAAATCGCAAAAACATATTTTCTATACTATCTGTAACCATAGATATGGTCACTTCTTTTGGTACAATGGTTGCAATTTCTGATGATCTAATTAGTACTTCACCTAATAGAAGAGAACTAATTTTAGACACTTCTTCATTTCCGCCACCATCAACTGCCGTCTCTCCACCAATTGCTAAAACACCATCACTAGACCCTAAAAATAAACCATCAATATTAATGAAAACTTTTCTCCCGAATTCATAGGTAATATATAATGGATTTTCGTCAATCATAAAACGAATACCAATAGTTGGGTTTTCTGCTTTATCTTGAATGATTAATTCTTCGAAAAAATTACCATTTTCATCATTACTAACAACGTAACCACTTACCGCATCAATACCACTTAAAGAAACTGTTAAATTACCAGTAAAAAACTGATTCATCACATCTGTTTTTGCATTAGCGATTTCTGTTGCTGTTGAATTAGCATCAATTAAACCTTGAAATGTTGCTTCTGCTATTACAACGTCCGAAATAAAATTTCCTAAGTTTTTTTCGTTTTCTATACTATCTACAGTATCATTAACTACTTCTGGATTAAAAACATCTTCTTCTTTACAAGAAAAAATTAATGTGATTACTAATAAAAGTAGTATGTATTTATATAAATTACTTGTTTTCATTTTTTTTAGAATTTAATATTTATTTCATCTAATTCGTATGTACCATCAAAGCCTGAATCACCACTACCTGTATATTTAAAAGCAATATGCATTGTTCCTTCACCACAATCTAAACTAACAATACCTGAATCAAACCAATCTACAAAACTATCATCATTACTAGTTATATATGCTTGTGGTAAAATACCCCAAGTTGCTGAAGTAATAGTTGCTTCTGTACCATCCCAATCTGTAGAGAATAATAATTCTAAATTACTGTCATTAGAAAAACTATTAGAAGTTTTAAATGTTAGTGTTTCATTATTATTTACATCTAAATCAATTTCTGGACTAATTAACCAAGCGATAGATGATGCATCTCCAGATTGAAATGAACCTACTCTTGCAGAAACCGACTCCTCATATGAAACACTTCCTCCAGTTGATTGAAATGCTTCCCATGTTTGAGAACCTGCTTCAATATAATTGGTCCAACCGTTTCCTGAAATTGCAGCATTTAAACTTTGAGATTCAAAATCATCTGTAAAAATTACATTAGTTCCTTCAGTTGTGGCTAAACCACAATCTAATTCTAAAGGATCACAACGATCATCATTAAACATAATATCCGAAGGAGAATTCAGATTTAAATTTAATGTGTTTCCAAAAAAATTTTGTGATAAAACACCTTGTATATTACCTTTACCTGTTGGTAAAGTAAGTGATATGAAGTCTGAAAACGTACTTGTAGCCAATATAATAGTACCTTCTACAATACAACTTTCTAAAAGACGTTCACCATCAAACTCATCTAATGTTTCAGCAGCAAAAGTTACTGGTTCTGGAAAGATCAGATTTCTATTAAATTGTGCATCTTCTATTAAAACAAATTGGTTCGTTGATAAAACTAAGTTTGGGTCTGCTAAATCAATTAATTTAGGAATAATTGCACCTAACTCCGGAGATCTGATAATAAATTCATCTAGTAATGATTCTGATATTTTTTCTAAACGACCATTATTATCTAAAACTCCTAATGTTAATAAACCATTTGCTACACTTATAGATAAACCATCTAGTTTTATAAAAACTTTACGACCTAGTACAAATTTTGTGAATAACGGATTTACATTTACATTAATTTTAATTCCAAAAGTTGGGTTTTCTGATTTATCTTGAATGATTAATTCTTCAAAAAAGTTTCCTGCTTCATCACTAGAAATTACATATCCAGAAATAAAATTTCCTGTTTCATCAAAAGTTATTGGAATAATATCATTTCTGTCATCAAAAATATCGATATAATTATCAATAAAAAAATTACTTAAATTAGCGTTAAACAATTGTCCTGCAATAGCATTCATACTAATAATGTCTTCTTCTGCTATATTAGGATCCACAATAGTTAAATCTGGTGCATCAAAATCATCTTTTTCATCATCTATACATGATGTAATAAAAAGCATCGTTAACAAAAGAACGACAATACTACTTAATTTTATGTTTTTCATATTTTTCATATTTTAAAATCTGTAATAAAGGTTTACAAAATAAGTTGTTCCGTTTCCGAAGAAATATCTATTACCAAAAACTTCACCATATTCTCTAGATTTATCTTCTAATAAATTTCTATAATTAGAATTTCTAGATTGCTCAAAACCTCCGGTTCTATATTCTTTATCGAATGCGTTATTAATAGTAGCAAAAAAACCGAATGAATGACCATTTACACGCCATGATTTACCACCAACTATATTTACTAATACATAACTGGAAAATTTTTCTTGTTGTAATAAATCTCTTGCTATATCTTGATCATAATCATTAAATGGCAAACCGTCAAAATCACTAGTAAAATTAGCAGATCTGTTTAATTGACTTACACCAATATAAGCATCATTATAGTAATTTGTTGTTATACCTATATTCCAGAAAGTCGGGTCTCTATATTCTAAACCAAATTGAATAGCCGTTTCTGGTCCAGAGCCTAAATGATAGTTTTCTAATTTTGTTGTGCCATCACCAAAAGTTAATGCTCCTTCAAAATCATCACTTGTTAAATATAAATTAGGATTGTTTGCATATATATATTTACCTAAAGAAGCTGCTGCTTTTAAATTTAAAGTTGGTACAATTTGATATTCAATACCAATTTCAACACCCATATTTTCTTTTGCAATATTGGTTAACACTTGTTGTACAAATGCATTTCCTTCACCAAAACCTTGACCTGATAAATTTTCAGTAAAGAAAAAACCTATATCGGTTGCGTCTTCAGTTAAAGAATAAAAACCTGTTATTGTTGCTTTTACTTTCGGCGACCTTAATATATAACTTATATCTGCACTTTGAATCGCTTCTTCTTCTATACCTATAATAATATTATTATTTTGTCTAGAGTTATTAAAGGTGTTTCTAATGGTTGGAGCATTAGTTAGGTATGCCACGTTAAAATTAATTAAATGACGACCTGATATTTTATAAGTTGCACCACCTTTTATACCATAAGTACTAAAATCTACTTCCTCACTTTTACCTAAAGAATTATCTGCAAAACTTCCATTTTGATATAAACCTGTTCTTTGGTAAGATGTATTGGTTAGGTTAGCACCTATAAAAAAATCTACTTTATTATAATTGAATTGCGCTTGTGCAAATGCAGACATGACATCTGAATTAATCTCAAAATTATATTTATAACGATCACCTTCAACAGCAATTCTGTTTCTGTTTAACAAATCACTTTGTGCAATATCTCCTACTGTTGTATCTGAACCTTCTTCTGCGAAAAAATCAACATCTAAATAACCTGTTCCGCCTAATAAATCATTAATCTCTGCATAATTTTCACTATTTAATGTACTATATGCGAGGTTTGCGTTAAGTGTAATATTGTCAGTTAAAGCAACATTTAAAATAGTATTAAACGTTATTTTAGTGTCTTCATTAATATCTTCTTGCAATACATAAATTGAATTTTCTGAATTTTGATTAGCTTCATAAAAATCAGCCCAGCTTACTTGACCATTATTAATAAATTCTCGTTCCGATGTAAAGGCTTCTTGAAAATCATTTGGTGTTGGATTTGGAAAACGCAAAGCATAACTAGGTAATCTTTGGTAATAATTTCCGAATGGATTTCTAGCACCTCCAGGAAATGATTCTTGACCATTTACTACTGATAAACGAGTACCGCCATTATCAATACGTGTGTTACCTATTTTACCAAATTGATAAGCTACATTAGTATTTAAAGTTATTTTTTTATTAATATCCCAAAAGTGATTTAACATAAAAACTGGTTCTTCTATTTCTCTTAATCTAGAATTTCTGTTTTCACCAGATTGTTTTCCCCAACTAGGGTTGTATCTAATACCTTTTAAATCTTTCGCTTCTTCTGTTATTGAAGTTGCTCTACCTCTACGATTTGGTGTATAAAAAGACGTAAAGTTTAAACTATGTTTATCGTTTATCTTTTTTTCTACAGATAATGCAATAGAATTTGCATTATAACTTGTACCATCTTTAAAACCACTGTTACCATATCTTCTACCTATTGTAATAGAATATGCCCAATTATTTGCTAATAAACCTGAGTTATAAGATGCAAGAACTCTACCTGTATAACTTCTATTAGAGTTTGAAAACGAAATTTGACCACCTTTTCTATATTCAGATGCTCTCATTATAATATTTGTAGTTCCTACTAGTCCTCCAAAAGTGTATTCTGACGCAGAAATACCTTCCGAAAAAACACGATTACGTTGCGCATCATTTATTCCACCCCAATTTGACCATTGTGGTCTGCCATTAAATTGCTTGTTCATTTCGATACCATTAATTAACACTTTACCGTTTTCAGAACCTAAGCCTCTTGGTCTAAAAAATGTTGCGCTAAAATCAAATGCCGCTGCTCTTTGAAAAACGGTTCTACCAGAAGATAATAAACCCGCAACATTATCTGCGCCACCATCATCATCGCCTTGATCTAATTCATCATCAGACAATGAAATTGTACTTTGATCTACTTCTTCTGCAAAATCTTCAAAAAGAGAAATTTCTCCTAAATCAATTGTTTTATCAGAAATTTTTACAGGAAATTGTTGTGTTTCAAATCCAGAAGATTGAATTTTAACAATTTGATTTCCTAAAGGGACATTTTTTAACTCAAAAGTACCATTGGTGGCAGTTTTTTGCGAAAGTGATGTGCCAACAATAGATATCATTACGTCGGCCATTGCTTTTTCGGTTTCGGAATTTACAATTTTACCTTTTACGGTTTGTTGTGCAAACATGCCAAAAACGGAACATATACCAAGTAAAGATACAATAATATATTTTTTCATATTTTTAAATTAAATAATTTGATTTTGTTAAACTTTGCAAAAGTACTATATTTAATATGTCTAAATTGTTAAATTTCAATTTAATATTAACAATTGTAATCTATTTAGTGTCTAGAGTTAAGAGTACTTAAAGTGCCTAAAGTTTTAAATTTCTTCAAAGTTAGAAATATAAATTAATAAAAACCATTAAAAATAACAGAATTTTAACTTTAGGCTTTAGGCACTATAAACTCTAAATACTTTAGGCACTTAACTTTTATTTATCTGTATTTTAAAACATTTTACCTTTTGGTATGAATATTGTTTTTAAATTAGCAGTCTGAAAATCACAATTTAATCTTTTATCTAAAAAACAAACAAATGAAATCCTTTAAAATTATTCTATTTGCAATTATTCTCATTGGTTTTAATTCCTTTAGTCAAAAAAATGATAAGCAATTTCAAATTAGAACCGTCGCTTTCTACAATTTAGAAAACTTGTTTGATACCATAAACGATCCAACTAAATTAGATGAAAGAAGTCCTATTATGGACATGAAAGCGAAAAATAGAGCAAAAGCATATTGGGCGAAAATTGATAATATGGCGAAAGTTATTTCTGAAATTGGTGTTGAAAAATCAAAAACAAGTCCTGCAATAATTGGCGTTTGCGAAATTGAAAATAGAGCAGTTTTAGAAGATTTAATTGCACATGATAAATTAAAAAAGAAGCATTATGGTATTATTCACTATGAATCTCCCGACGAAAGAGGAATTGATGTTGCTTTATTATATCAAAAAAGATATTTTAAACCGATGGACCATAAATCTTACACTTTAGAGATTTTAGACCATAAAGGCAAAAAAAACGATACTAGAGATCAATTACTTGTAACTGGTATGTTAGATGGTGAAATTATTCATTTAATTGTAAATCACTGGCCTTCAAGAAGTGGTGGCGAACAAAGAAGTAGGCCTGGCAGGGAAAAAGCAGCAGCATTAAATGTAAAGATTATTGAGGATTTACAAGAGCAATATCCAAATCCTAAAGTGATTATTATGGGTGATTTAAATGATGATCCTACTAATACAAGTGTTAAAAAAGTTTTAGGGGCAAAAAGCAAAAAAACTGGTTTAAAAGATGGTGACATATACAACCCAATGGATGACATGCATAGAAGAGGTCTAAGCACATTGAGTTATCGTGATAATATTAATTTATTTGACCAAATTATGCTGACATCACCATTTATAACAACCGATAATGATTATTCTAGTTATAAATTTTTTAAAGCAAATATTTTTAACCCAAGATATTTAACGAATAAAAAAGGACGTTGGAAAGGTTATTCTTTCAGATCTTGGTCTAATGGTAGTTTTACTGGTGGTTATAGTGATCATTATCCTGTTTATGTTTATTTAATTAAGGAGAAGAAATAGATTTTTATTGGTCTCAAATTTAGTTAAAACTATGTACTTTAGTGCATTTCGCTTTAGCTTCTAAAAATATTTGCCACGAATTACACTAATTTTCACGAATTCTATACTGTGTAAATTTCACGAAACAGACTTTCGTCTGTCAAAAAAACCTATGGACTTGTAGTTTATAGTGGTTTATTTTCAATAAAAACTGTAACATTAATTTTTATTACTATTATTGATTTTAATAGATAAAATGAATTATCAACCCTTCCAGCGTTAATATTCTTGTGAATAATAACGCTGGAAGGGTTCTAAACAAGAAAATTTTACCTTTAATTAAAAAATAGAATCGCTTTAAAAAATTAGAATTTATTTTTGTACTTTCGTATTCAATTTAACCAACTAAAAATAATATTATGATGACAATGATGCATTCTTTTTGGGCATATTTAGTATTAATTCTACTAGTAATTATTGTAATTAAAGCAATAACCAGTTTCAAAAAAGAGTTTAAAGATATCGATTTACGTTTAGCACTTTTTACTTTAATTGTTTCACATATTCAATTAATACTTGGTTTAGGAGTGTATTTTTCTTCACCTGCTTTTAAATATTTGAAAACAAATGGCATGAAAGGTATGGATAGCGCTACAAGATTATTAGCAGTAGAACATCCGTTACTAATGATAATTGCTATTGTTTTAATAACTATGGGTTATTCTAAACACAAAAAGAAAACTACAGACGAAAGTAAATTTAAAACAATTGCTCTTTTCTACGGTATTGCTTTAGTTTTAGTATTATCAATAATCCCTTGGAGTCAGTGGTTTTAGTTTTTTAAAAACTTCTTAAAAATCATAGAAAAATCTGTTAATAACTGAATTTGATACAGGTCATTTTGTAGTTGACTAACATTTATTGATTTCTTATTTTTAGTTGTTAAAAGTAACTTTCCATCTATGGAATAAATTCTAATTTCGTTAATTTTTATATTATTGGATGAAATAT